>CAZPLG010000001.1:0-39630 GCA_964587415.1 uncultured Dehalococcoidales bacterium
CCCGCTAACAACCGACAAGAACAGAGGCAGACGCTATAAAAAGCGCCTGCCTCTTTGTATTTTCCCAAAGGGGGAAATACTTCCCCCTCCCTTGTGACCCCAAATACAGCCGTGCTATAATTTTGCCGTGAAGGTCTCGGAGTTAGGCGAATTCGGGCTCATCGACCTCCTGGCTAAAATGGCGGGCGGGGGCGACGAGCGGATGCTCATCGGCATCGGCGACGATGCCGCCGCCTGGCAGGGCGACGACTCGATACAGCTGGCCAGCGTCGATTCCTTCATTGAGGGCGTCCACTTCACCCCGGAAACAACCCCCTGGCAAGATGTAGGCTGGAAGGCGCTGGCGGTAAACATAAGCGATATTGCCGCTATGGGCGGCATTCCCCGCTACGCCCTGGTAGCGCTCTCCCTCCCCGATGATACCGAAGTCGATAATGTCACCGCCCTCTACACCAGCATGCTCAAACTGGCTAAACAGTACGGCGTGACCATCGTCGGCGGCGATATAAGCCGCGCCCCGCTGGTCGCCATCGCCGTAACGATTCTAGGCAACAGCCCGACCAAAAAGATACTAACGCGTTCCTCGGCGAAGGCAGGAGAGGTAGTAGCCGTCACCGGCAAGCTGGGTGCCGCCGCGGCCGGCATGGAGGTGTTGAAGAGCCGGCGTAATCTCGACCCCGAAGCCGAAAGCCACCTCAAAAACGCCTTTCTCCACCCCACCCCCCGCATCGCCGAGGGGCTACTCCTGGTCGAACAGGGGGTAAAGACAGCCATAGACATCAGCGACGGGTTGGTTGCCGACCTTAATCAAATCTGCAAAGCCAGCCGGGTCGGCGCCCGCCTCGAGGTCGAGCGTGTCCCCGTCGAGCCTGCGGTTAAAGCCGCGTTCAGCGAAGGAGCACTGGAATTAGCTTTGAGTGGCGGCGAAGACTACGAGCTTTTATTCACCGCTGGGGCTGAAATCGTAGACAAGGTAAAAAAGGCAGCTTCCCGCCCGGTAACGGTTATCGGTGAAATCACCGATGGTAAGGGCGTAAGCCTGGTCGATAAAGAGGGCAAGCCCTTTAAGCTGGCAAAGTCGGGTTGGGAGCACTTTTAGCCAGCGATGGACTCATTAGAGCTAATCACCCGCAGCCCTGAGCAGACGCAGGAGTTCGGCAAACGCCTCGGCAAGATAGCCCGGCCCGGTGATGTCATTTTGCTGGTGGGGAAGCTGGGGGCGGGCAAGACCTGCCTCACCCAGGGCATCGCCTGGGGGCTGGATATCGATGAATATGCCGTCAGCCCCTCGTTCGTGCTGGTCAGGGAGCTCTACGGCCGGCTGCCGTTGTATCATGTGGACTTCTACCGCCTGGAAAACCTGGCGGAGATTGCCGAGCTGGGCCTGGACGAATACTTTTACGGCAAAGGCGTCTCGGTGGTGGAGTGGGCGGAAAAGGCGTTGAGCCTGCTACCCGCCGAAAACCTGCTCATCGAAATGGAATATGTCGCCGATAGCGAGCGCCGTCTCGAACTCAAACCGTCGGGCAAACGCTACCGCGAAATGGTGGCGCAACTGAAATAATGCTAGTAGCTATAGACAGCTCAACCGATACCGCCAGCCTGGCTTTAGCCCGGGACGGCAAGGTGCTGGCCGATGTGAGCTGGCGCTGCGGGCAAAACCACAGCGTCGAGCTTTTGCCCCGCCTCACCCGGCTTCTGGACGAGGCTAAGGTCGGCCTGAAGGATACCAGTTATATTATCGTGGCTAAGGGTCCCGGCAGCTTTAACGGGCTGCGCGTGGGCTTGAGCACGGCTAAGGGCCTGGCCTTTAGTCTGGGCGTCCCCATCATCGGCATCAGCAGCCTGGAGATGGAAGCCTACCGCCACGCCGAAACGGGCTTACCGATATGTCCTATCTTTAACGCGGGCCGGGGCGAGATTGCCGCCGCCCTCTACCGGAAAAAGGATAATGAATGGCATAAGCTTACCCCGGAACACATCACCACCGTCGACGCTTTAAGCGCCGAAATCACCGAAAAGACGATATTCTGCGGGGAATACGTAGCTACCATCGCCCGCCAGCTAAAAGAAAAACTCAAAGAAAAGGCCGTCATCGCCCCCGACCAGATGCGCTCGGCCGTCTCATTGATTGAGCTGGCCAAGCCCCGCATTGACGCGGGCGACTACGACGACCCCGCCACCCTTCAACCCATCTATCTGCGGCGGCCCGCCATCACCAAGCCCAAACGCCGCCAGAAATACACTAACGGAGGCTCGAAATGACGCACTGGCCTCAAACATCGATTGATACGGTAAAAGAATCCGACAAGTGCTTCGCCTGCGGGCAGAAAAATCCCATCGGCCTCAAACTCAAATTCGACTGGGACGGCCAGGAGGTCAAGGCCAAGTTCACCCCCGGTGAATATCACCAGGGCTGGGCGGGGCTGGTGCACGGCGGCATTATGAGCTGTCTCCTCGACGAGGCGATGAGCTACGCCGCTTTATACAGCGGGGTCAACAGCCTCACCGCCAGGATGCAGACCCGCTTCAAGCGCCCCCTGCCCATAGATGAGCCGCTCACCGTAACCGGCTCCGTGACCAAGAAGACGAGACGGCTGGTGGAGACTAAGGCGGAACTAAAGCTCGCCGACGATACCCTGGTCGCCGAGAGCACGGCCACCATGTATATCTTTATGGCGGAGAGGAGTTGAGGGTCAATGCCTGAAATCGCCGCCGTCATCTGGGATATGGACGGAGTGCTCGCCGACACCGCCCCTCACCACCTCCTCGCCTGGCGGGAAACCTTCGCCAAGCGGGGCATCAAATTCACCGAGGAAGACTTCATGCGCGGCTTTGGCATCAGGAACGACGCTATTATCAGAAACGTCCTCGGCGAGCAAACGACCCCTGAAGAGATAGAAGCCATTGCCCGGGAAAAAGAAGCCACCTTCCGCCGCATCATCGGCAAAGACATAAAACCCCTCCCCGGTGCCCTCGACCTGCTCAAAGCCCTCGACGAAAACGGCATCAAGATGGCCATCGCCTCTTCGACGGTGATAGAAAACATCCACCTCATCATCAGCAGCCTGGGCATAGAAAAATACTTCGAGGTAATTATCACCGGCCACGACGTCACCGAGGGCAAGCCCAACCCCCAGGTCTTTCTTTTAGCGGCTCGTAGACTGGGAGCCGAGCCCAAAAACTGCATTGTCGTCGAGGACGCGGTGGCGGGGGTAAAGGCAGCCAAGAGGGCGGGTATGTACTGCGTTGCCATCACCAGCACCCACCCTAGAGAAAAGCTCAAGGAAGCCGACCTCATCGTGGACACGCTGGAGGCGGTTACTGTTAAAGACTTAGAAAGATTAATTCGTTCCCCCTAATCAGAGTTGCCAAAAACCACCCTAACCTAGTATCCTCTATGAGAAAGTCTAAGTGAGACGAAAGCCCGCGGATATATCAGGGGGAGTCTAAGAGGAAGAATACCCTCTAAGGGTGGGCAGGGCGGGTCAGAAAGACGTTTGCCAACAGAGTGGGGTGGTGAGTGGGACAACAAAGCGCACCCCACCCTGCCTGAGAATCCCAAAAATTAAGGGGGTAAGGGTGATAAGATGGAACGTTCTTTAGTCCTGGTCAAACCCGACGCCATGAAAAGAGAACTGGCGGGAGCTATCATCGCCCGCCTGCAAAAGCTGGGCTTAAAGCTGGTGGCGGCCAAGATGCTCCACGCCGATAAGGCTTTAGCCCGCAAGCACTACGCCGTCCACAAGGACAAGCCCTTCTACGACGACCTGGTCAACTATATCACCTCCGCCCCCATCGTCGCCTGCGTCTTCGAGGGCAAGAACGCCGTAGAAACCATTAGGAAGGCGATGGGCGCCACCGACCCGGCCAAGGCGGAAAAGGGCACGATACGGGCTGATTTCGGGGAAAGCCTGGAGCGCAATAGCGTCCACGGCTCGGACTCGCCCGACAACGCCGAAATAGAAATAAGCCTCTTCTTCCACCCCGATGAAATCTTCGGTTACTGAATCCGCAGCACCGGTTTCGCCTGTTCCCAGAGCTCGTCGAGCTGGTAGTAATCGCGCTCAACGGGGGCAAAGATGTGGATGATAACATCGCCGAAGTCCAACAGCAGCCACCCCGAATCTATCGTCCCCTCGCGGTGGTGAGGGGTGATACCTTCGTGCTTTAGTCGGTGCCTCACCTCGTCGTAGATGGTGGTTAGCTGCCTCTCGGAATCGCCGCTGCATATCACGAAATAGTCGGCGAAGCTGCAAACCTCGCGGGTGTCGAGCAAAACAATGTCAATCGCCTGCTTGTCGGCAGCAGCCTCAACCGCCTGGCGCGCCACTTCTAACGATTCCAGAAGTCAGCCTCCATACTCAATAATATTATAGCATACCACCCCCCGTCTTATATCTTTTCTCACCACCCCCCAGGTTAAGGAGTTTATCTCATTAGGGCGGGCGGGTTGGGTCAGAAATACGTACGCAAAGCAAGGTGGGGTGGCAGGGACACCCCCTAACGAGAGTATGCTATAATTATGTTAACCACTCGTAGAGAGGCAAAATGGAAAAACTGCTCTTCGGCACGGGCGGCACCCCCCACACCGCCAAGACCCGGACGGCCATAGACGGCATCAAGCGCATCGCCGAGCTTGGATTAGGCTGCATGGAACTCGAGTTCGTCTACGGCGTCAGGATGGCCGAAAACAGCGCCCGCCTGGTGGCGGAAACGGCCCAAAGCGAAGGCGTCAGGCTCTCGGCTCACGGCCCCTACTACATCAACCTCAACGCCCGCGAGCCGGAAAAAATAGTCGCCAGCCAGGAAAGAATAATCCAGACCGCCCGCATCGGCGCCCTTTGCGGTGCCGAGAGCATCGTCTTCCACGCCGCTTTCTACCTTGGCGACCCTCCGGGAAAAGCCTATCAGGCGGTCAAGAAGAACCTGGCCGAGGTTATGAACCAGCTCAAAAAAGAAGAAAACAGGGTCTGGGTCAGGCCCGAGGTCATGGGCAAGACCAGCCAGTTCGGCGATATCGACGAAATCATAAACCTGTGCAACGAGCTGGATGGGGTCGGTATCTGCATGGACTTCGCCCACTGGCACGCCCGCAGCGGGCAGGCCAACTCCTACCCCGAGTTCGTCGCCGTACTGGAGCAGATAAAAAACGGCCTGGGGGAACAGGCAATAGCCAACATGCATATCCACGTCTCCGGTATCGCCTACGGCAAGAAGGGGGAGCGAAAACACCTCAACCTCTCTGACTCCGACCTGCGCTATGGAGAACTCCTCCAGGCGCTCAAGGACTACGGGGCTAAAGGACTGGTAATCTGCGAAAGCCCCAGCCTGGAAGAAGACGCCCTCCTCCTCCAGGAAAGCTACCACCGCCTCTAAACAACCCGATTTTCCTATTGACATCGCCTTCTGTTATAATATAAGTTACGAGTCTAATGATGAAATCGAACTGGATGCGCAACAGCTTAATATACATCATCATTCTGGTGGCGGCGGTCGTCCTCCTCTACCAGCTCTTCCCGACATCGCCCAAGCCGACCGAAGTCGGCCTGGAGCAGGTTATAGCCATGTCGCAGGACGGTGAGATAGCCGCCATTACCGTGGACAACGAAGAGCTGCTCATCACCACCCGCGACGGCAGCGAGCTAAAAACCGCCATCGGCAACCTCACCCTGGTCGAGCTTCAAGAGCTAGGCTTAAATCTCGAAGGCGTGGATTACGAGGTCAAGCCTGCCGGCTTCGACTGGGGCAGTCTGCTCATCGGCTTCCTCCCCCTCATCCTCTTCGGCGCCCTCTTCTTCTTCTTATTCCGTTCGGCGCGGGGGGCTAACAGCCAGGCGATGAACTTCGGGCGCAGCCGCGCCCGCCTCATGCAGGGCAGCACGCCCACCGTTACCTTCGACGATGTCGCCGGCGTGGAAGAAGCCAAACAGGAACTGCACGAAGTGGTCGACTTCCTCAAGTCGCGGGAAAAATTCCAGAGCCTGGGGGCGCGCATCCCCAAGGGCATTTTGCTTATCGGCCCCCCCGGCACGGGCAAGACGCTATTGGCCAGAGCGATAGCCGGCGAAGCCGGCGTCCCCTTCTTCTCCATCAGCGGCAGTGAATTCGTCGAGATGTTCGTCGGCGTCGGTGCTTCAAGGGTGCGTGACCTCTTCGACCAGGCCAAGCGCAACACCCCCTGCATCATCTTTATCGACGAGATTGACGCCGTCGGCCGCCACCGCGGCGCGGGCTTAGGCGGCGGCCATGACGAAAGGGAGCAGACCCTCAACCAGATTCTGGTGGAAATGGACGGCTTCGACACCAACACCAGCGTTATTATTCTGGCGGCGACCAACCGCCCCGATATACTGGACCCCGCCCTCCTCCGTCCCGGCCGCTTCGACCGAAGGGTGATTCTAGACCGCCCCGACATCAACGGACGGACGGCAATTCTCAAGGTTCACACCAAGGGCAAGCCCCTGGCCGACGAGGTCGATTTAGAGGTGCTGGCTAAACAGACGGCGGGCTTCAGCGGCGCCGACCTGGCTAACCTGGTCAACGAAGGCGCCATCCTGGCGGCTCGCCGCGGCCAGAAGGTCATCAAGATGAAGGAACTGGAAGAATCGATCGACCGCGTGATGGCCGGCCCCGAACGCAAGAGCCGCCGCATCAGCCCCAAGGAAAAGGAAATCAGCGCCTACCACGAGGCGGGGCACGCCCTGGTAGCCAAGCTTTTGCCCAACGCCGACCCGGTGCATAAGGTCTCCATCGTGGCGCGGGGCATGATGGGCGGTTACACCCGTCTCCTGCCCACCGAAGACCGCTACCTGATGACCAGCTCCCAGTTCAAGG
The DNA here is from genome assembly GCA_964587415.1 of uncultured Dehalococcoidales bacterium. Classification (GTDB taxonomy): domain Bacteria; phylum Chloroflexota; class Dehalococcoidia; order Dehalococcoidales; family BS750m-G39; genus E44-bin88. The sequence goes on from CAZPLG010000001.1 coordinate 6,838, forward strand.
ACATGATTGCCACCCTGCTGGCGGGACAGACCGCCGAGGAATTGATATTCAAGGAAACGACCACGGGCGCCCAGAGCGACCTCGAAGAAGCCACCAAGCTGGCGCATAAGATGGTGACCTCCTACGGGATGAGCGAAAAGCTCGGCCCCCGCACCTTCGGGCGCAAAGAGGAAATGGTCTTTTTAGGACGCGAAATCTCGGAGCAGCGCGACTACAGCGAGAAGGTCGCCCAGGAAATCGACGAAGAGGTCTATAGCATCATCCAGAACGCCCACGGCGAAGCCAGGCGCCTGCTCACCAAGAATAAGAAGCGGCTGGTCCATATCGCCGAAAAAATCATCGTCCAGGAAACCCTAGAGGGCGAAGAGCTGGAACTGGCTTTCACCGAACCCCTATCGGTCAAGCCCAAGGCTCGACCTGCCACCCAACCCGTCGCCGAGCCGCCCAAGGCAAAGGCTAAAACGGCCCCCAAGAAAACGGCTCCGGCCCAGATTATCCCCAAACAGGCGCCGGCATCCTCATAGGGAAAAACCGTGATTGAGATTACAGTCAAGCCCATCTCCCCTGAAGTTGTCGTCAACAGGGTCAAGACCCCCGGTAGCGGCTGCGTGGCGGTCTATGTCGGCTTAATTCGCAATAACTCCCACGGCAAGCAGGTCGTCTCCGTGGAATATGCCGACCCCAAAGGCACAGCCAAAGCCGAATTGGAGAAGATAGCCGCCGAAATCAGGCAAAAATGGCCGCTGGAGGGTATCGCCATCTGCCACCGCATCGGCAAGCTTGAGGTGGGCGACATCAACTTCCTGGTCGCTATCGCCGCTGCCCACCGCCAGGAAGGCTTCGCCGCCGCCCAATACGCCGTAGACCGCTTCAAGGAGATTCTGCCCACCCGCAAAAAGGAAAGCTACAGCGACGGCAGCACCCGTATCGAAGGGGAATAAACGGGGAGACGAGCGTCTCCCTACTTCTTGCGGCTTATCACCAGGTCAGCTAATTCCCTTAATGCCTGACGGCTGGGCTTAGCCGGCAGCTTCCCCAGGTCGCGGCAGGCTTTTTCGCAATAGCCCGAGGCGAGCTCGTAACACTGCTTGACGATAGGCGAATGCCCCACCAGCTCTATCGCCCGCCTGATTCTATCCCGCTTATCCTTTTCGGGCATATCGGGATTACGGAACAATTCCTTTACCGGGTTGTCGTCGGGGTACTGCTCCAGCAGCAGCATGGCGGGCAGGGTCAGCGTCCCCTGCGAGAGGTCGGAGCCGATGGGCTTGCCCATCTCCTCCTCGGTGCCCACGAAATCGAGGATATCGTCCACAATCTGAAAAGCGACGCCCAGCTTAAAGCCGTAGTCATACAAAATCTTTATCGAATCTTCGGGTGCCTGGCTCAATATAGCCCCCGAAATGGTAGCCAGCGAAAACAGCGAGGCGGTCTTGCTGGCGATTCTATCCAGGTAGTGCTGGCGGGTCTGCTCCAGCTTAAAAGCGTCGTTGGTCTGCACGATCTCGCCGCTGGTTATGGTCTGCAACGTCTGACTGAAGAGTATTATCACCCTCAGGTTGCCGGTGTCGGCGGCGAACTCCCCCGCCCTGGCGAACACATAGTCCCCCAGCAGCACCGCCCGCTCCTCCCCCCACACCTCGTTAACCGTCGGCCGCCCCCGCCGCACCGCCGACTTATCGATGGCGTCGTCGTGCACCAGGGTAGCGGTGTGCAACAACTCGATGCCGGTAGCCATGGGCAGCAGCAGGTCGAAGTTGTAGTTGTAGAACTTTCCCGCCAGCAGGGTCAGCGCGGGCCTTATGCCCTTGCCTCCCCCCAATATATGTTGCAGCAACTCGGCGAGATGCGGGGAATCGACCTCGGTTACCGATTCTAGCTGGCGCCTTACTCTAGCCAGGTCCTCTTCCACCAGTTGATAGATCTCTTCCAGCTCCAACCCTCTCTCCTTTATCTGATGGGCAGTCGGAACAGGCTTATCGTGTTCTTGGCCGCCGCCTCCGCCACCACCTCTCGAGGCACTCCCCTGACCTGGGCCACTTTCTCGGCGATAAGGGCGACGTAGGCAGGCTCATTGCGCTTCCCCCGGTAGGCCTGCGGCGCCAAAAAAGGCGCGTCCGTCTCCAGCAGCAGCCTGTCCAGCGATATCTCTCGGGTTACCTGCACCAGCTCCCCCGCCGAGGGGTAGGTCACCGAACCCGCCAGCGAGATGTAAAAGCCGATATCAATATATTTCTGCGCCAGTTCGATATCCCCGCTGAAGCAGTGCATAACTCCCCGCCGCCGCCTCCCCGCCGAAAGCGTCGACTTCACCCACGCGCTCAGTATCTTAAAGACCTCTCTATGGGCCTGGCGGCAGTGCACCACCACCGGTAATCCCAGTTCCACGGCCAGGTCGAGCTGCTTCCTGAATGCCTCTTCCTGACTCTTGCGCGCGGAAAGATTACGGTAGAAATCGAGCCCGATTTCGCCCACCGCCACCACCCTATCATCTTGGGCAAGCTCGGCCAGGACTTTAAGGTCGCCGTCGCTCATCTTGTCCGCCTCGTGAGGGTGAAAACCGACGGTGCTGAAAACGTCGTCGTACTGCTTGGCCATCTCAAGAGAGGCACGGCTCGACTCTGCGTCCAGCCCCACATTGATTATCGCTCTGATGCCACCCTGTCGGGCGCGGGCGAACACCTGCTCGCGGTCTCTATCGAAGGTGGCTAAATCGATATGGGCGTGCGAATCTATCAGCATCAGACCCGCCCCAGTCGCGCCGTCTCTTCCTCGATGAGTTTTTCGTCGAGCTTGACGAAAAGAGGCTCGGGTTCGCCCAGCTTCTGCCCTCCCGTCGGCAGGCGCAGCTTCCAGCCATCGTCCTCGATGGTGCCATCGAAGCCCATCATCTGATGCAATTTTTGCGAGCTGAAGGGCAGGAAGGGGGAGAGCATGACTTTAAGCGCCGAGATAACACCCAGCGCCACATATAGCGAATCAGCAGCAGCCTGCTTATCCTCTTTTATTATCTTCCAGGGCGACTTGTCGTCGAGGTAGCGGTTGGCTTCCTGCGCCAAGGACATAGCCGCCATCATACCCTGCTTGAAGCGGCACTGAGCAATAAAGTCGCCGACGTTGTTGAGCGTTTCCTCGGCTTGAGCCATAAGTTTCCGACTCGGCTCATCCAGCTCACCGGGCTCGGGCACACAGCCGTCGAAATTGCGGTAGACAAAGGTAAGCACCCGGTTGACCAGGTTGCCGTAGGTGGCTACCAGCTCGTCGTTGTTGCGGCGGAAGAACTCCCGCCAGGAAAAGTCGGTATCGCTGGTCTCGGGCATATTTATTGATAAGAGGTAGCGCAGCGGGTCGGGCGCGTATCGGGCTAAATAATCGGGCAGCCAGACCGCCCAGTTACGGCTCGTGGAAAGCTTTTTACCCTCGATGGTCAAAAACTCGTTGGCGGGCACGTCGTAGGGCAGATTCAGCCCCCCGTAGCCCATCAGCATCATCGGCCAGATTATGGTGTGGAAGGGAATGTTATCCTTGCCGATGAAGTAATAGCTCTTGGCTTTATCATCCTGCCAGAAGGGACGCCACCCCTCCCCGTCTCCGTTGGATTTCGCCCATTCTTTGGACGCCGATAGGTAGCCGATAACCGCCTCGAACCAGACGTAGATGCGCTTTTTCTCGTAGCCCTCGAGCGGCACGGGCACCCCCCAGTCGATGTCGCGGGTGATGGCGCGGTCTTTAAGCCCGTCCTTGAGGTAGCGGGTGGTAAAGTTGAGCACGTTCTGCCGCCAGTGGCTCTTCGGCTTCACCCATTTAAGCAGCTTTTCCTGGAAGGCGGAAAGCCTGAGGAAAAAGTGCTCCGAGTCCTCGAAGTAGGGGGCGGCGGCGCACAAGCGGCAGCGGGGGTTGAGCAGCTCGGCGGGGTTCATCGGCTTGCCGCAGTCGTCGCACTGGTCGCCCCGGGCAGCGGTAGAGCCGCAAAAGGGGCAGGTGCCCTCGATATAGCGGTCGGGCAGAAAGCGCTGACACTGCGGGCAGTAGGGCTGCGAGACCCTGGCTTTATAGATATAGCCTTTTTCGAGCAGGGTAAGAAACATATCCTGGGTCACTTCGGCGTGGTTGGCCGTGCCCGTGGTGGTGAAGAGGTCGAAGGAGATGCCCAATTTTTGCCAGGATTCGAGGAACTCGCGGTGATAGCGGCCGGCAATATCGGCGGGCTTTTTCCCCTCCTGCTCCGCCTTAATGGTTATGGGCGTACCGTGCTGGTCCGAACCCGAAACCATCAATACATCGTTCCCCTTGAGGCGGTGGTAGCGGGCGAATATGTCCGCGGGCAGGTAGGCACCGGCAATCTGCCCCAGGTGCAACGAGCCGTTGGCGTAAGGCCAGGCGACGGCAACCAGGATTTTTTCAGTCATTCTGATTCTCTTGTAAAGACTCGGCCCTCTCCGGGAAAAAGGTCAAGACCTGCTGCCCCTTGTCCTCGGTATAGCGAGCGTAGCCCTTGCTCAAACAGCAATCGACACAGATGCGCGACATCGTGCCTTCCTCGTCGATAACCATATAGCGCTCGGGATATGGTATCGGGCGCTGGCACTCATCGCACTGGACATCCCCTAAAGACGTACAACCACGGCGCATTGTCAACTCACCTCCATACCCGAAAGCTTTAGCCTGACTTCAGCCAGGCGCGATATAATTCTTTCTTGGATAACCCCGTCTCTTCGGCCAGCCCAGCCACCGCCTCTTTAGCCCCCACCCCACTCCGCCGCATCTCTTGCAGTCGTTTTTCGATAGCCTTGGTAAGCTTCGGCTTCTCTGGCTCCTTTTGTCCGGCGATGACCAGGGTAAACTCCCCCCTGGGCTCGGCGAAGTGCTCCGCCGCCTGGCTCACCTTCCCCCGAAAGACTTCCTCGTGGAGCTTGGTCAGCTCGCGGCAGACGGCAATCTCCCGGTCACCCAGGACCTCCAGTATATCGGATAGCGCCGCCGTCAGGCGGTGCGGAGTCTCCAGAACGACGATGGTGGCCGGGTCGGCGTCAATTGATTTTAGCAGTTTTTTTCGGGCGCTGCCTTTATGCGGCAGAAAGCCTATATAGCGGAACCGCTCCGTATCCAGCCCCGAAACCGCCAGCGCCGTAACCACCACCGAGGCACCGGGAATAGGTATTATGGGAATGCCCCGCCCGCTGGCGGCGACGACAAGCTCATGCCCCGGGTCGGATATGCCCGGCATACCCGCATCCGAAACCAGCGCCACGTCCCCCTCGCTTAAGCAATCCAGAATATAGCCCAGCTTGGTCAGTTTGTTGCGCTCATGATAGCTGGTGGTCGGTGTCTTGATATCATAGCTCGCCAGCAGTTGCTTGGTACGGCGGGTATCTTCGGCAGCGATAAGCTTCACCTCACGCAGAGTCCGCAGGGCACGCAGGGAGATATCTTCCAGGTTGCCAATCGGGGTCGCCACAATATAAAGAGGCATGGTTTTTATCCGCCCGATTTTTGCTATTATAGCGCATAGCTAGGTTCTAGTCCACTGTGGAGTTTGACCACCCCACCCCCACCACCTTGTTATGCGGAGGTCTTTCTTTCCCACCCAATGCCCACCCTATAAGGGTTAGACCCTTATATATCTCTTATATGGGTTACGCCCTACCCCCGTGTCATTCCCGTGCAGACGGGAATCTAGTTTCCCCCTTTGTAAAAGCCCGCCTGCCAAAGCCTTGTGTGGCGGACAGGGGGGATTAAGGGGGATTTTCCTCAAAAGGGCAGTGGGCGGGAATAGATAAAATCGGGGTGGGGGGCAACGTGCCTCCAGGTTAAGGAGTTTAACTCATTAGGGCGGGCTGGGTGGGACGAAAAACCTCCTTGACTTTGCTCAACCCCTTTGTTATAGTTTTGGTTTAAGAAGGTGCGAGATGGCTAAACCCAAATTCAGAGAACTCCGACGCTCATACGGATTTGACGAGGTAGCCATCGTCCCCGGAGACATAACCGTCAACCCCGACCAGACCAACATTGACCTCGAGATAGAAGGCATCACCTTTTCCATACCCATCCTGGCCGCGGCTATGGACGGCGTGGTCGATGTCAAGACGGCCACCCTGATGAGCCAACTGGGAGGCCTGGGCGTGCTCAATCTGGAGGGCGTGCAGACCCGCTACGATAACCCCGACGAAGTCCTGATCGAAATCGCCCGCGCCCCCGCCGACAAGGTCACCGCCCTGCTGCAAAAGGTCTATTCCGCCCCGATTAAGGAAAACCTTATCGGTGAGCGCATTAAGGCGATTAAAAAATCGAAGGTAACCTGCGCCGTCTCGGTAACCCCGGCCAACACCAAGCGACTGGCTCCGGTAACCGCTGAAGCCGGCGCCGATATACTGGTCGTCCAGTCCACGGTAACCACCGCCCGCCACACCTCCAAGAGCTACGAAGGGCTTATCTTCCCCAAACTGCGCAAGCTGGTGTCCATGCCCGTTATCGTCGGCAACTGCGTCAGCTACAACGCCTGTTTGGAGATTATGAGGACGGGAATATCGGCGGTCTTAGTCGGTGTCGGTCCCGGCGCTGCCTGCACCACGCGGCAGGTCTTGGGCGTCGGCGTCCCCCAGGTAACGGCCACCATGGACTGCGCTTTAGCTCGGGATGACTACTTCCGCGAATCAGGCCGGTATGTGCCCATCATCACCGACGGCGGCTTCCGCAACGGCGGCGACCTCTGCAAGGCTATTGCCGCTGGCGCCGATGCCGTCATGATCGGCTCCGTCTTCGCCCAGGCTGAAGAAGCCCCCGGGCTTGGCTATCACTGGGGTATGTCCCACCCCCACCCCGCCCTGCCCCGCGGGACGAGGATAAAGGTCGGCACCACGGCCACATTGAAGCAGATTCTCTTCGGCCCCACCTCGGTCACCGACGGCAGCCAGAACCTGGTGGGCGCGCTGCGCACCGCCCTGGGTGTCTGCGGCGCGCTGAACATCAAGGAGATGCATAAAGCGGAGATAATTATCGCCCCGGCCATCACAACCGAGGGTAAGTCCTGGCAGATGGCTCAGGGCGGACCTTAGTCCTCGTCTTCCTCTTCTTCCTCGGATACAGTCCCCGTCTCGCCGCCTATGCGCGGCAGCAATGGCTCGGTTCGGCGGCGTTTACCCGCCTTCGGGGCAGGCAGCTTGTCAATCATCTGGCGCAGCTTGTCTAACTTACCCCCCGCCACCACCCCACCCACGTCGGCCTCGTATAGCGCCTGAAGCTCGCTGGCGGTAATATCGGGCGACACCGCCACCAGCAAAGGCTTGGTCAGGATATTAGCGCAACGCCGGAAGAGCATAAGGTCCTGCCAGGTCAGGGAGGGCTTTCCCCCGGCGATAAGCACCGCGTCTACGGGCAGGTCGTCGATTGCCTTTAATAATCCGGCATCGAGCGCCGCCTCCACCTCCACTATCTTGCCCGGCTTCTCCTCTTCCAGTACGGCCTGGGAGACGCTGGCGGCAGGAAAGACGATAAAGTCGGCGCCCCCCTCCACCAGCTGCTTTATTCCCGCACTGGAGACCTCTTTGAGCCAGCCGCCCCAGGGGATATCGAGCGCGGCTTTAGGTGCTTTAAGGGATTTTGTCCCCGCCTTGGGGATTGACACCAATACCGCGTCGGCGCCGGCGACGGCTGCTTTAGCGCCAGACTCGGCTATATGCGCCACCAGCGCCATCTTGAGCCCGGGCTTAGCCCTCGCCACCCGGAAGCCCATGGGCGCCAGCCCGCCGGATGCAATTGAATTCAACTTATCGATAAATTGGCTCATAGCTATAAAGGCTTATCGGCGCAGACGGAGCCCTACAAAGAGAATTCCGGCTGTGGTTAAGAGCCCATTATCTGGACGCCCGACGGCAGCTCGAACAGGTTGTCGTTGATGTCGCCGAAGTCTATGTTCTTAAAGACAACCACAATCGTGCCTTCGGAGGTCGTTGTCTCCATACGGATGGGGAAGCCGTGCTCCTTCCATATCCAGCTCTTTACCGTCGCCCCGCCGTAGCTGTATTCCACCACCAGGCAGACCTTGCCGTCCACGGTGTCGGTGCCGATTATGGTCGGGTTATAAGAGGGTATGTCCTGGACACCTTCGTAATCGGGCGGATTCACCTGGCTGATATTCATCTCGTACGCCATGTCCAGGTCGGGCATGTACATGTAGGCCTTGCCGGTGTCATAGTTGGACAGGTAAATTATGTGCTGCCCCTGCCCCTGCCCCTGCTCCTCCATCTCCATCCTCATCTTGTTCCCCTCCACCCACACCTCCATGCTCACCGTCGGTATGCCGGGGCCGGTCGTCTCCATAGTATAGCTAACCGAGTCTATACCCGTCCCGTGCCCCAGTATGTCGCCCAAATCCTCCCCATCCCCATTTCCGCCACCGTTTCCGTCCCCGTTAGCGTCTCCGTTGCCGTTGGCGGGCTCACCACCGCCGTTATCGGGCACCGCCCCACCATCCCCACCGCCACAGGCGGCCAGCCCGACGCAGCCCAACACCACCACCAATACCAGCAATAATGAAATAACTCTTTTCATCTCCTTCACCTTCTTAACCGTCACGCTTTAAGCATGCTTTTCGGCGTAATCGCCCGCTATGGGCATCTTAATCTTCTCGCCCTGGTAAGCTTTTACCATCAGTATTATCCAGAGGACAAAAACGAACACCCAGAGAATCCAGCCGAAAACCCAGCCCACAATCGGTATCCAGAAAAGGATGGCGTAGACCACGCTGATGGCGCCGAAGACGATGAGCGACTGTATGGCGTGAAAGCGCACGAACTTGTCCTTCTTCTCCAGAATCAGGAATGCCAGCCCGGTTACCCATAAAAGTAAGTAGCACAGTAATCCGGCAACGTTGGGCTTCAGCCCGGTGCTCGCTTTGCTCCTCGCTTGAGCCATCGCGCTACCTTATTTAGCGTATTTCTCGGCCAAATCCCCGGATATGGGCAGCTTATATTTTTCGCCCTTGTAGGCCTTAACCATGAGCACTATCCACAGAATCAGGGCACACAGCCCGACGAGATAGATTAGGATAAGGAAAAGTATCCAGATAAAGGGAATCCAGGTCAAAATCCACAATACAAGGTTTACCACACTAAAGGCGCCAAAGACGATTATGGACTGTATGGCGTGAAAGCGCACGAATTTGTCCTTCGGCTCAAGGAGCAGAAAAACCAGCCCGCTTACCCACCCCAGCACGTAGCACAGTAAGCCGGCAACATTCGGCTCCAGGCCGGTGCCTGTTTTGCCTTTATTTTCAGCCATGGTTTAAGTCCTCCTTATCTGACTTTGAGCTAGATATATCATTATTTCAGCTGAAAGTCAATTATTTGGCCTACTTGACAAAAAGTGGACAATAGGCTACACTCCCCCTAATTAAATATCGTTAAAGGCTGGGAACGAGATTAGTAGGCCCCCAGCGAGGCTAGCAGAGAGCCGGGTTGAGGTGAAAACCGGCGCTGGCGTAGGGGTTGAATGGACTCGGGAGCTGCAAACCGAAAGGCCTTAATTCTTAATAAAAAGGGCGAGTAGGCTTTGCCGGAAAGGGTACCGTTATTAAAACCCAGGGTATCGCTCCAGAATATCGAAGCCGTACCTGAAAAGAGATGACCCTTCGGAGGAAGGGTTAACTAGGGTGGCACCGCGAAGCATTAACCTTTCGCCCCTATCGGGCGAGGGGTTATTTTTTTAGGGAGAAAAAATGTACCATCCTGACTTAAAAGAATATAGAAAGCTTAAAAGACAAGGCAAACTGGTGCCCGTCTACCGCGAGATAGCCGCTGGCGGCGAAACGCCCGTCTCCGCGCTATTGAAGATAAAGCGCGGCGACTACGCCTTTCTCTTGGAGAGCGTCGAGGGCGGTCAGGGCACGGCCGGCTACAGCTTTATCGGCACCGAGCCCTACCGTGTGCTCAGAACCAGGGAGAGCGATAAAACCAATCCTTTGGATTCCCTCGCCGAAGAGCTGCCCAGGCACAGGCTGGTCGAGATAAAGGGCTTGCCCGATTTCTGCGGCGGCGCTGTCGGCTACCTCGGCTACGAGACAATCCGCCGCCTGGAAGAGTTACCCTCGCCCGAATCAGACCCGCTGGCCCTGCCCGAGTCGGTCTTTATGCTCGTGGACACTTTGCTCATCTTCGACCACGCTAATAATAAGATTAAAATCGTCAGCCTGGCTCCCCCCGACGGCGATGACGCTTACAATGCAGCAGTGGAGAAAATAGACGACCTGGCGGAGAGGCTAAAACAGCCCTTAGAGCCGCCCCACTCCACCCCATCCCCCCACAAGTCGAGCGGGACCCCAGAAATCGTCTCTAACCTCACCAGAGCTGAATTTGAGGCTAATGTGGCCAAAGCCAGGGAATACATCATCGAGGGCGAGGCCATTCAGATTGTGCTCTCCCAGCGCCTCAGTCGGCGCACTACTGCCCAAGCTTTAGACATCTATAAAGCGCTGCGGCGCATCAACCCCTCCCCCTACATGTTCTTCCTTGACTTAAAGGGCTTCCAGGTTATCGGTTCCTCACCGGAGATTCTGGTCCGGGCCATAGACGGCAGGGTAACCACCCGCCCGCTGGCGGGGACAAGGCCAAGAGGCAAGACGCCAGGTGAGGACAAGAGGCTGGAAGAAGAATTGCGCGCCGACGAAAAGGAGCGCGCCGAGCACATCATGCTCGTCGACCTGGGGCGCAACGACATCGGCCGGGTAAGCCTGCCCGGCACGGTCGAGGTCAGCGAACTTATGGACGTGGAACGCTACTCCCACGTCATGCATTTGGTCACCAACGTGGACGGTAAACTAAGGCCCGACCTGACGCCGATTGACGCCTTAGGCGCCTGCTTCCCCGCGGGCACGGTATCGGGCGCGCCCAAAATCCGCGCCATGGAGGTCATCGCCGAGCTTGAGCCCGACAAGCGAGGACCTTACGCCGGCTGCGTCGGCTACTTCAGCTTCTCCGGCGCCATGGACACTGCCATCACCATCAGGACTATCGTCATGGTTGACGGCACCGCCCACGTCCAGGCGGGCGCGGGCATCGTCTATGACAGCGTGCCGTCGCGGGAATATGAGGAAACGATGAACAAGGCCCGCGCTTTGCTCAAGGCAATCGAGGAAGCCGAGGCTTCAGAGGAATAGAATGCTTTTAATCATTGATAATTATGATAGCTTCACCTACAACCTCTTCCAGTACTTGAGCGAGCTGGGCGAAGAGGTGCGGGTAGTGCGCAATGATAAAATAACCTTAGAGGAGATTGAGCAAATGAGCCCGGAGCGCATCGTCATCTCCCCCGGCCCCTCCACCCCCCTCAATGCCGGCATCTCCAACGATGTTATAAAGCACTTCGGGGACAGGTTACCCATACTCGGCGTCTGCCTGGGCCACCAGTGTATCGGCCACAGCTACGGGGGCTTTTTCGGCCCGGCCAGGACGATTATGCACGGCAAGTCCTCGCTCATTTACCACAGCGACACGGGCGTTTTCTCTGGCCTGCCCAACCCCTTCCCCGCCATCCGTTACCACTCTTTGATGGTCGCCCGCGAAGGCCTCCCCGACTGCCTGGAAATAACCGCCTGGACGGAAGACAACACCATCATGGGCATGCGCCACCGCCAACACCCGGTGGAAGGCGTCCAGTTCCACCCCGAGTCCTTCATGACCCATAACGGGAAGGAATTATTGAGCAATTTTTTGAGGGGAGGCAGGACATGATTAAAGAAGCCATTGCTTTACTAATAGACGGCAAATCGCTGACTATGGAGCAGGCGTCCGAGGTCATGGAAGAAATAACCACCGGCCAGCTGACCCCCACCCAGTTCGGCGCCTTCGTTACCGCCTTAAGGATAAAGGGCGAGAGCGCCGACGAGATTGCGGGCTTAGCCAGCGTCATGCGGGCCAAGTCGGTGAGGGTGAAGACGAACGACTCAGTGATAGATATCGTCGGCACGGGCGGCGATAACTCCGGCAGCTTTAACATCTCCACCGCCGCCGCTTTTGTCGCCGCCGGCGCGGGCATCAAGGTGGCCAAGCACAACAACCGCGCCATGACCAGCCAGTGCGGTAGCGCCGATGTCCTGGAGGCATTAAGGATGAAGATTGAGCTCGACGCCAGCCAAGTGCAAGACTGCATTGAAAAGGTCGGCATCGGCTTCATGTTCGCTCCCCTCTTCCACCCCTCGATGAAGTTCGCCGCCGCCCCCCGCCGCGAGCTGGGCGTGCGCACCGTCTTTAACATCCTCGGCCCCCTCACCAACCCGGCATTGGCCGACTCACAGGTCTTGGGCGTACCCGGCCCGGACTTAGGCGAAAAGATGGCGCGGGTGCTCCAGCGCCTGGGCTCAAAGCGGGCACTGGTCGTCCACGGCTTAAACGGCATGGACGAAATCACGGTATCGGGAAAATCGCGCGTCTGGGAGCTTAGTGACGGCGAGATAACCGAATACGATATTTCACCCAAGGACTTCGGCATAGCCGAGGCTGGAACGGAGACACTGGCGGGCGGGACATCGGAGGAAAACGCTAAAATACTGCGCTCGGTGCTGGAGGGTGAAAAGGGGCCCAAAAGAGACGCCGCGGTGATGAACGCCGCCGCCGGCATCGCCTTGAGTCGCAGCGCTAAAGGCGTACCCGCACTGAAGGAAGCCGCCGAAATAGCCATAGAGACGATAGACAGCGGCAAGGCGCTGGAAAAACTGGAAAAACTAATAACGCTCAGTCAGAGTTACGGATAGGAAAATGTTTTTAGACAAGATTGTCGCCGCAAAACAAAAAGAACTGGAGCAGCAGCAAAAGGCTGTGCCTATGTCTCAACTCGAAGCAGCTATGGAGCAGAAGCCAGCGCCCCTCGACTTAGCGGCGGCGCTCAGCGGTGACGGCATCAGCCTCATCGCCGAGGTCAAGCGTGCCTCCCCCTCGCGGGGAGACTTAAACCCTAATTTGGACGCCGTGGCACTGGCTAAGACATACGCCAAATGCGGTGCAGCGGCAATATCGGTGCTCACCGAGGAGCACTATTTTAAGGGCAGCGGCAAAGACCTCGAATCCGTAAAGAAAGCCCTCCCCCATGTCCCCGTACTGCGCAAGGACTTCATCCTCGACCCCTATCAGGTGGTCGAAGCCCGCGCCTGGGGTGCCGACGCCATACTCCTGATTGTGGCGATACTGGACGATGTCACGCTCCAGCACCTGGTCGCCGAGAGCCACAAGCTGGGCATGTCCTGCCTGCTCGAGGTGCATAACGAGACTGAGCTTAAGAAGGCGCTGAAATATAACGCCCGGCTCATCGGCATTAATAACCGCAATTTGCAGACCATGAAGGTGGACATAAGCGTTACTAAAAGACTCCGCCCCCCTATCCCCCCCGGGCGTCTCGCCGTCAGCGAAAGCGGGATAAAGGGACGGGGGGACATCCAAAAGCTAAAAAAGTGGAAAGTCGATGCGGTATTAATCGGCGAGGCGCTGGTTACCGCTGGCGACATCCCCGCCAAAATAAAGGAGCTATTTTGACCAAGGTTAAGATTTGCGGCATCACCGATGTCTCTTACGTCGGGGCAGTAGCGGAGGCGGGCGCCGACCTTATCGGCGTCGTCTTCGCCCCCAGCCCACGCCGCGTCACTCAGGAAAAGGCGAAGGCGATAGCGGCGGCGGCTAAAGAGCACGGGTTACCCGTGGTCGGCGTCTTCGTCAACACGCCCCCCATCGAGGTCAACGCCATAGCCATAGATTGCGGGCTTGACTGGGTGCAGCTCAGCGGCGACGAGAGCTGGGACTGCTGTCGCCAGATGGAAAAATTGTTGATAAAGGCAGTCCACATAGCCCCCGACTGGGACAAGGAACGGCTCCTGTCTCACCTGAAGCGCGGCCAGAGGGAGCTGCGCTTTCGCGCCGCTATCTATCTGCTGGACACCCTCGTCGGGGATAAATACGGGGGCACAGGGCAGGCCTTCGCCTGGGAAATCGCCCGCCGGGCGGCGGCTAAATACCCGGTAATTATCGCCGGCGGGCTCGACCCCGAGAACGTGGGTCGGGTAGTCGCCGAGCTCAAGCCCTGGGGGGTCGATGTCTCCAGTGGAGTGGAGAGCGGAGGGGTTAAAGATATTGAAAAAATCAAGGCTTTTATAAAAGCGGCCAAGTCGGCTTGAAGCCTTATCTCAACAAAGGAGGATAGTGAGATGTTAGTAGTAATGAAAAACGACGCCACCGAAGCCCAGGTGAAAGCGGTCATCAAGGAAATAGAAGGGATGGGCTACCGCGGCGTGCCCATGCCCGGCGTCCAGCGCACGGCGGTCTGCATCGTGGGCAACACCGGCCCCGTCGACGATTCCGGGCTGCTGGTGCTGGACGGCGTCAAAGAGACGGTCAGGGTAACCAAGCAGTACAAGCTGGTGAGCCGGGAAACGCACCCCCAGCCCACCGCCATCACCATCGGGGACGTCAAAATAGGCGGGGGCAAACCGATAATTATGGCCGGCCCCTGCGCCGTCGAAAGCGAGGAGCAGGCGCTCACCATCGCCCGCCTGGTCAAGAAAAGCGGCGCCCGGGTCTTTCGCGGTGGCGCCTTCAAGCCCCGCACCTCCCCCTACAGCTTCCAGGGGCTGGGAGAGGAGGGGCTTAAGATTCTAGCTAAGGTCCGCGATGAAACCGGCTTATTGATTATAACCGAAGCCATCGACGACAGCAGCCTGGAGCTGGTGGACAAATACGCCGACATCATTCAAATCGGCACCCGCAACATGCATAACTACTCCCTGCTGCGCCACGCCGGCCACGCCTCAAAACCGGTATTGCTCAAACGCAGCTTCGCCGCCACCATTGAAGAATGGCTCATGTCGGCGGAATACATCAGCTCGGAGGGCAACAGCCGGATAATCTTATGCGAGCGGGGGATACGCACCTTCTCCGACAACACCCGCAACACCCTGGACCTGAGCGCCATCCCCTCGGTCAAGCAGGTCAGCCACCTGCCCATCATCGTCGACCCCAGCCACGCCGCGGGCAGGCGAGACTACGTCATTCCCCTCTCCAAGGGTGCGATTGCCGTCGGCGCCGACGGCTTACTGGTCGAGGTTCATCACGACCCCCCCCACGCCCTCTCCGACGGGGCGCAGTCCTTATATCCGGAGCAGTTCGACGAATTAATCAGGGAGATAAAGAGGTTAGCGCCATGAAAGCCAGCCATGTCATCAAACTGGAGACGAGCCGGCAGTGCCCGGTCACCGTCGGCGACGGTATAATCGAGCAGCTCGACGAGCACTTCGATTTCAGCGGCTACTCCGCCATTGCGCTCATCACCGACACCACCGTCCAACGCCTCTACGGGCGAAATGTATGCCAGCAGCTCAAGGCGACGGGCCAGAAGGTCTGCCTCTTCACCCTGCCCACCGGCGAAAGGGCCAAGTCGATGAGCACGGTCGAGCGCGGCTATAAGTTCCTCCTGTCGAACAGGGTTGACCGCAAAGGCTTAATCTGCGCCTTCGGCGGCGGCGTGGTCGGCGACACCGCCGGCTTTATCGCCGCCAGCTACCTGCGCGGCATTGACTACATCCAGCTGCCCACCACCCTCCTCGCCCAGGTGGACAGCAGCCTCGGCGGCAAGGTCGGGGTCAACTTCGAGGGCAAGAAGAACATGGTCGGCAGCTTCTACCAGCCCAGGGCAATTATCACCGATGTCGCCCTCTTAAAATCTTTGCCCCCCATCGAGATGCGCCACGGCCTGGCCGAGGTCATCAAATACGGTATAGCCATGGACGAGGGGCTATACCGTATTCTTGAGCAGAAGCAGGACAGCGTTTTCAATACCGATGAGCTTACCGACATCGTGATGCGCTGCTGCCGCCTGAAGGCGGGTATAGTTGAAGCCGACGAGACGGAACGGACGGGCCGGCGCGCTATCTTAAACTTCGGCCACACCGTCGGCCACGCCCTGGAAGCGGTCAGCGGCTTCAAGGGACACAGCCACGGTGAGGCGGTGGCGGTGGGCATAATCGCCGCCGCCATGGTAAGCCAGCGCCTGGGCAATCTTGGCGCTGGCGACATCGAGCGCGTCAAAAAGCTGATAGCCAAGTTCGGCCTGCCCATCGCCTGCACCGGGGTAAGCCCCGACGCTTTAATCAAAATCATCCGCTTCGACAAGAAAACGACCCTGGGCCGGACCCACTGGGTTTTAGTCAAAGGGATAGGCAAAGGTATAACCGACCAAACGGTGGCTGAAGACTTGGTCGGAAAAGTGCTAAAGGAGCTATGCCGATGAAAATACTGGTCATTAACGGTCCCAACCTCAATATGCTGGGCAAAAGAGACGCCGAGCACTACGGCTCCGACACCCTGCAGGCAATAGAGCAAAAGCTCATCGAGAAAAGCGAGTCGCTGGGCTGCGAGCTTAGCTTCTTCCAGTCCAACCACGAAGGCGCTATCATCGACTTCATCCAGGGGAAAGCAGAGGGAGCCGACGGTATTCTCATCAACCCCGCCTCCCTCACCCACTACGGCTACTCCCTTCACGATGCCCTGGTTGACGCCGGATTGCCCGTGGTCGAGGTGCACCTGTCGGACATTCAGCACCGGGAGGAATGGCGCCAAACATCGGTCATCGCCGATATAGCCATTAAGCAGATCAGCGGGCTTAAAAAACAGAGCTATATACTGGGGCTGGAAGCCCTGGTGGAACATATCAAGACCGGAAAGAAAAAGTGAAGGTAAAGATAACGCCGTCACCGGTAACAGGCGAGCTATCGGCCCCGCCCTCCAAGAGCTACACCCATCGGGCGGTAATACTGGCTTCGCTGGCAACGGGGGAAAGCATAATCGAGAACCCCCTGCTGTCGGATGATACCCGTTACACCATAGACGCCTGCCGCGCCCTGGGTGCCGACGTTAAACTGCACGACGACAGCATCGTAGTTATCGGCACGGGCGGCAAAATCAGCCCCGAAAAGCAAGAGATATTCGCCGGCAATTCGGGCAGCACCATCAGGATGATAGCCCCGCTGGCGGCTTTGGGCAAAACAAAGGTTATACTCGACGGCGACAGCCGTCTGCGCCAGCGCCCTATGGGCGACCTGCTCTCGGCGCTACAGAGCCTGGGGATTCAAACTCGCTCGCTGGGCGCTAAAGGCTGCCCCCCGTTTGAGATTCAGGACGGAGACTTTAAGGCTAACGAGGTTACCCTCTCCGGAGAAACCAGCTCCCAGCCCATAAGTGCCCTGCTCATGATTGCCTCTCAAACCAAAGAAGGTCTACGAATAAGAATCGACGGTGGGCTTCATTCCAAACCATATATTGACATTACCCTGGACGCCATGAGAGCCTTCGGCGTCGAGGCGGTCAACCGCGACTATAAAGAGTTTCTGGTCGAAGGCGGTCAGGTGTATAAAGCCCGCCGCTACCGCATCGAGGGCGACTATTCTTCCGCCGCCTATTTCCTGGCGGCGGGCGCTATCGGCGGCGGTCCCGTAACCGTAACCGACCTCAAGACCGATTCGGTACAGGGCGACAGACAACTTTTGACCATCCTCGCCGAAATGGGCGGTTCGGTTGACTATAAAAAGGAGGCGGTGAGAGTCCAACGCACTGGTGCACTCGAAGGCATTACTATCGACATGGGCGACTACCCCGACCTTGTCCCCACCCTGGCGGTGGTCGCCGCCTATGCCAGCGGCAAAACCAAGATAACCAACATCGCCCATCTGCGCTTTAAGGAAAGCGACCGTATCAAAGACACGGCGGCAGAACTGGGTAAAATGGGCGTTAAAACCGAGGTCAGTGGTGATACAATGGTAATATACGGCGGCAAACCTTTAGGCGCTAAAATCGACGCCCACAACGACCACCGCCTGGCCATGAGCCTTGGCGTGGCCGCCCTCTCCGCCGATGGCGATTGCATTATCAACGGCGCCGAAGCCGTCACCAAGTCCTATCCCCGGTTCTTTAGCGACCTGCTAAAATTAGGGGCCAGGGTCGAGGAACTGTCATGAACATCGTCCTTATCGGCATGAGGGGTTCGGGCAAGACAGCGGTGGGCAGGATTCTAGCCCAAAAGCTGGGCCGGGAGTTTATCGAGATGGACAAGCTTATCGTCCAGAGAGCGGGACTGAGCATTTCCGAGATTGTGGCTCAACACGGCTGGGAAAGATTCCGCGAGCTGGAAGCAGAAGTAACCACCGAGGTGGCTGAGCGCGATAATATCGTCAACGCCACGGGCGGCGGCGTGGTCGTTAGAGAGCAGAATATTGTAAAGCTAAAGCAGAATGGCTTATTGGTCTGGCTCACCGCCAGTGTCAATAGCCTATCAAAGCGCATCGGTGAGGATGACAGCCGCCCGCTGCTCAAAGGCAAAACGCAGCGCCAAGACTTGGAAATAACGCTGGCCGAACGCCAACCCCTCTACCGAAAGGCCGTCGACATCACCATCGACACCGAGAACAAGACACCGGAGGCAATAGCCGAGATAATCGCCGACACCAAAATCTGCTGCCTCATCGGCGACCCCGTCGAGCACTCGCTATCCCCCCTCATCCACAACACCGCCTATAAAGCGCTGGACATCAACTACGCCTATATTACCCTACCCGCCGGCGACATCGAGCGGGCGTTAGCGGAGATAAGAGAGCGCGGCATACGGGGCGCCAGCGTTACCACCCCCCACAAGGTCAACGCCCTGAAACACCTCGATCTTGTTGACCCCACCGTCCAGGCCATCGGTGCCGTCAACACCATCGTCAACGATAACAGCGTGCTCACCGGCTATAACACCGATGGCGACGCCGCCCTCAAGGCATTAGAGGAAGTCACCGACCTCGGCGGCAAGAGAGTCGTCCTCGTCGGCAGCGGCGGTGCCGCCCTGGCTATCGCCGCCGCGCTTAAAGAAAAGGGGGCTAAGCTTGTGATTCTGAACCGCACCGGGGCTAAAGCCCGCCAACTGGCGGACAAGCTCGATGCCGAGGACGCGGGGGATTTAAGCAGAATTTCGCTGGTCGCCGAGGCCGATATACTAATAAACGCCACCACGGTGGGCATGGCGCCCGAAACCAGTGAGACCATTGTTCCCCAAAAATTCCTGCACGAGCGCCTCACCGTCTTCGACATCGTCTATAACCCCAGAGAAACCCGGCTGCTCCGGGAAGCCCGGGTGAAGGGGTGCGCCGTCGTCTACGGCGACAAGATGCTGCTCTACCAGGCAGCCCAACAGTTCGAACTCTTTACCGGCCACCCCGCCCCACTCAAAATAATGGAGTCGGCCCTGACTAAAGCCCTGGGAGGAGGATAGTCATGCTACGCATTCTAACCGCTGGAGAATCTCACGGCCCCGCCTGCCTGGCCATCATCGAGGGCATGCCCGCCGGGGTCAGGCTCAAAGTCGCCGACATTAATAGCGACCTCAAGCGCCGCCACGCCGACTTCGGTAGAGGCGGACGAAAGCTCATCGAAGAGGACAGGGCCGAAATCCTCGCTGGCGTTAGGTACGGCAAAACCTTGGGCAGCCCCATCGCCTTGATGGTCAAGAACATGGACTTCGCCAACTGGCGGGAGGAGATGAGCCTTGAGGAAACCAATAAACCAGCGCAAAAAGTAACCAAGCCCCGCCCCGGCCACGCCGACCTGGCGGGAGCCATAAAGTACGGCCAGGACGACATCAGGAACATCTCGGAAAGGGCCAGCGCCCGAGAAACGATAAGCCGGGTCATGGCGGGGGCGGCGGTAAAACAAATGCTGGCCGAGTTCGCTATCGCCATCGCCAGCCACACCGTCCGCATCGGCGAGGTGGCTCTGGATAAAGGCGACTATTCCTTCGACGAGGTGGCAAAAGCCTTTACCACCGACCCCGATATTCGCTGTATTGATTCAGAAACATCAGAGAAGATGAAGCAGGCAATCAAGGTAGCTGCCGCCGGAAAAGACACCCTGGGCGGTGTCGTCGAGGTCATCGCCGCTGGCGTCCCCACAGGTTTGGGCAGTGTTATGCACTACGACCGCCGCCTCGACGGCAAAATCGCCCAGGCATTGATGAGCATCCCCTCGGCCAAAGCGGTCGAAATCGGCAACGCTATTGCCGGCGCCGCCATGTTCGGCTCCGAATTTCAGGACCCCATCAGCTATAAGGGCAACCGCTTCACCCGTGAGAGCAACAATGCGGGCGGCATAGAAGGCGGCATGAGCAACGGCAAAAACATCATCTGCCACGTCTACCACAAGCCAATTTCAACACTCGGCGAGCCCGTGGAGACAGTGGACATCGCCAGTCGCAAGTCGGCGAAAGCCAGCGTGGAGCGTTCCGATATCTGCGCCGTCCCCAGAGCCGGGGTCATTGCCGAAGCCATGCTGGCTCTGGTCTTAGGTGAAGCCATGATTGAGAAGTTCGGCGGCGACAGCATCGGTGAGATGAAGCGCAACTTCAGCGCCTACCTTAAGGAGAGAGGCTTATGATAGACGAAAGGGGATACTTCGGAGACTACGGCGGGCAGTTCGTCCCCGAAACCTTAATGCCCGTCCTCGATGAGCTTAGCCAGGCCTACCGGAAGGCAAAGGACGACAAGGCTTTCTGGCGCCAGTTCGAGGCGCTATCCCGCGACTATTCGGGCCGGCCGACGTCACTTTACCTGGCCAAAGGCTTGACCGAGCATTGCGGCGGCGCCAAGATTTTCCTCAAGAGGGAAGACCTGGCCCACACCGGTGCCCACAAGATTAACAACGCTCTCGGCCAGGGGCTTCTGGCCAAGAAGATGGGCAAGCGAAGAATCATCGCCGAAACCGGTGCCGGGCAGCACGGTGTCGCCGCTGCCGCCGTCTGCGCCATGCTGGGGCTGGACTGCATCGTCTATATGGGCGAAGAAGACGTCCAGCGCCAGTCCCTCAACGTTTTTCGGATGAGATTAATGGGCGCCGAGGTCAGGCCCGTGGCCAGCGGCAGCCGCACCCTCAAGGACGCCATCAACGAAGCGATAAGGGACTGGGTGACCAACCCCGACACCTATTATCTTCTGGGCTCGGTGGTCGGCCCCGCCCCCTACCCCACTATGGTCAGGGACTTCCAATCGGTAATCGGCCGGGAGACGAGGCAGCAGATTCTGGCTGAAGTAAAACGTCTGCCTGATTACATCGTCGCCTGCGTCGGCGGTGGCAGCAACGCCATCGGCATCTTCTATCCCTTTTTGGAAGACAAGGATGTTAAACTAATCGGCGTCGAGGCGGCGGGCCGGGGCATCAAGACCGGGCAGCACGCCGCCCCCTTAATGGCGGGAACGGTGGGCGTTCTCCACGGCACGAAGTCCTACGTCCTTCAGGACGAGGGCGGCCAAATCAGGGAGACACACAGCGTCTCGGCCGGCCTCGACTACCCCGGTGTCGGCCCCGAGCACAGCTATCTTAAAGACAGCCGCCGCGCCGAATACGTGGCGGTAACCGACGAGCAGGCACTGGAGGGCTTTCAACTGCTCTGCAAGACCGAGGGCATCGTCCCCGCCCTAGAACCCGCCCATGCCATCTACCACGCGGTGGAGATGGCTAAATCGTTAGACAAGGAGCAAATCATTGTGGTCAACCTCTCCGGCCGCGGCGATAAGGACATGGATATCGTGGCTAAAGAGCTGGGGGTGGAGCTATGAACCGGATTGCGGCTGTCTTCGCTCAGCGCGACCATAAAGCCTTAATTCCTTATGTTACCGTGGGCTATCCCAGCCTAGAAGCCACCCTGAAGGTAGTCCCCCTTCTGGCTAAAAACGGCGCCGATATCGTCGAACTGGGCATTCCCTTCTCCGACCCCCTCGCCGACGGCGTCACCATCCAGCGCTCCAGCTTCCACGCCCTTAAACAAGGCGTCACCCCTCAACTCTGCCTTGAGACAGCCAAAAAGCTGCGGGAGAAAGTAGATATCCCCCTCGTCTTTATGACTTACTATAACCCCGTGTTTCATTATGGACTGGAGGAGTTTTGCAACGCCTGCGTCGGCTCCGGCATCGATGGTTTAATCATCCCCGACCTCCCCCCCCAGGAAGGCGCCGACCTGGAGGCAATCACCAAAAAGCAGGACCTCGACCTCATCTATCTTTTAGCTCCCACCAGCACCGAGGAGCGCATCAGGCTGGTGGCGCAAAGGTCGCGCGGCTTCATCTACCTGGTCTCGGTGACGGGCGTTACTGGCGCCAGGGACAGGCTACCCGCCGATTTAGAGGTCTTCGTCAGCCGGGTCAAGCAGTCGGTCGCCCAGCCCCTCTGTGTCGGCTTCGGCATATCGACACCGTCACAGGCAAAGCGCGTCGCCCTCCTGGCGGATGGGGTCATTGTGGGCAGCTGCATCATTCAGCTCATGGAGTCCGGGGACATGCCCCAAGTGGGAGAGTTTATCAAGGGACTGCGGGAAGCGCTCGGCTAAACTACAATCTAGACCGACCTTCTCGCTCTTTACCGCCCCACCCCAGGTTCTTCTTCCCACCCAATACCCACCCTATAAGGGTTAGACCCTTATATATCTCTTATCTGGGATACGCCCCACACCCCCGCCCCCTCTTAAACACCCCCAAAAGGGAGGGGTGGAGTGGCCGTAACCCGGAAGGAATTCTAGAGGGAGAATCCCCTCTAAGGGTGGGTAGGGCGGGTCAGAAAAACGTACGCTCAACAAGGTGGGGGCTGTATAATCCAGGGTGAAGCTTATTCTTCTTCGTGCCCGGATGTCCTCCCGTACAAAGCTCCGTTTCCGCCGGTAAAAAAGAAAACGGGGCTATCGATTCTGTGGAACAAGAGGGGAAGATGTTTCATGCCTCGGGGAACAAAGATGAGACTGCTTTCCGTGATGATATATTGTTCATCCTCAAGCCAGAGCTCGATTTCGGCATTCAAATCACGCGGATTTTCCCTTCGACTGCCCACGAATCCCAGAATTTCATCGAAATCATGGGTATGGGCTATCTCCATCTCTACCGCTTCCGCCCCGTGCTTTTCCCAGAGCCAGACACAATCAAAGTAAAAGGACCCTTTTAGTACACTCTCGTCTAGCGATAACATACGGGTGGCCTCGAAGTAATTACCGGCCTGCCTCTGCTCCTCCATCCTTTTGAGAAATCCCGCGGGAGGTGGCTCAGAAAAACATTCTGTTGTGATGTATTTGGCATACTTCTTTTGGGACACTTCCTCATTTCCTCCTTCTTAGTCTATCGTTTCAGAAAAGTCCGGTAATTTCAAGGGCTTTTCACGAATTAAGGCTAATTTAACCCGAAGACTAAAGCAAAATCCACCGAAGCCTTTGGTCGCTGGTTCGAACCCACCCACATAGCCCTCTAGCCCGGCACTTCTATGATTATGGTCGTGCCCTCGCCCGGCGTCGACTTTACCTCAAGTGTTCCCCCCAGCAGCCGGGCTCTCTCCCGCATCCCCACCAGCCCCAGCTTGCCGCTGCGGGGCAGGTCGTCCACCCTCCCCACCAGCTCGAAACCCTGCCCGTTGTCGCTGATGGTCACCCTCACCTTATCCTTGGTGAAATCGATGACCACGCTGGCTTCCGGAGCCTGCGCGTGCCGCCGGATATTGTTCAGCGCCTCCTGGACGATGCGGAAAAGCGAAGACTCGAATTCGGGCGCAAAACGCTTCTCGTCGCCGAGCACCTCCAGCTTGCTGCCGATGCCGTCGTACTCCTGCATGTCTTTCATCAGCGAACGCAGGGCGGGAATCAAGCCCAGGTCGTCCAACAGCGAAGGGCGTAAGTCCTGCACGAAGCGGTGCACCCCCTGCACCCCCCGGTTGAGCTGCGCCTGCAGGTCCTTTAAGAACAAGACCTCGTTGGGAGCCAGCCCCGACTTCTTGCGCACGAAGTTGTCCAGCTGCCGGGATAGAGAACCGAGCAACTGCGCCGTGTCGTCATGCAGCTCGCGGGCGATGCGCTTGCGCTCTTCTTCCTGCGCCTGGGTAATCTCCTGCAGGTAGTAGCGCAAATTCTCCTGCATTCGCTTCTCCTGGGTGACGTTACGGGCGATATTGTGAAAGCCCCTGGCTTCGCCTTCGCCGCTAATCAGGTTGGTGGAGACCATGCATATCGCCTCCGAGCCGTTTTTTTTAATCATCCTCAGCTCGTAGGGCAGTTCCACATGGGTGTGCTGCACCAGCCTACGCCCCACCTCCCGCGCCAAGGCCAGGCTCTCCTCGCCCAGGAAAGACTTCACGTTCATCCTCAGCAGCTCTTCCACCGGGTAGCCGCTCAAGGTAGCGGCGGCTTTATTGGCCGTCTGGATGTTGCCCTCAAGGTCGTGCGACCAGATGGCGTCGTAAGCCCCCTCGAACAAAGCCCTGAAGCTATTCTCCGACTCGTTCAGCGCTTCTTCGGCGTGCTTGCGCTCGGTGATATCCTCCAGTGTTTCGATGGCGCCGATTATCTGCCCGTCGTTATCTCTGATGGGGCTGGCGGTAAAATGGAGCCACTTTCCCTCCTCGCCCATTTCGGGGAAAAAGTCCTCGGCTTCATAAGCGCCCTCGATAAGGCTCGACTTCCCGTGTCGCCCCGTGTAGTAGCCGGCAATCTCGCTCAAGGGCGCGCCGTCGACGATGAAATCGGCCATGGCCGGCCTCTTCTCGGTATAGAACGGCCGCCACTGCTGGTCGGTGCCGATAACCTGATCCCGCTTTATGCCCGAAAGCGCTTCCAGGGCGGTGTTCCAGTAGATGACGCGGTGCTGCTTATTGATGACGAATGATGGAATAGAAGAGCCGTCGATAATCTTGGCCAGCATCTCCGAACCCGGTAAACTTTGCGGCATAGCTACTCCAGGGACCTAAGGCAGCTCTTCCAGGGTGAGCCAGCCCTTCCTCAGCCCGTAGAGCACGGCCTCGGTGCGGGAACCGACCCCCAGCTTATTGAAGATAGTCCTCAGGTGCCCCTCCACGGTGCGGTTGCTCAGGTGCAGCTTATCGGCGATGTCCTTGTTGGTCATCCCCCGGGCCGCCAGCTTGATGATGTCCGTCTCCCGCTCGCTGAGGTGCTCGGAGGGCCTCTCCAGCCCCTTCGCCTTGCCCGGTATGCGGAAATAGTCGACCACCTTGCGCGCCACCACCGGGTCGAGTACCGGCTCGCCCTTATAGACCGCCCGGATGGCGCGCGTCAGCTCGTCGCCGCTGACGCTCTTTAAGAGATAGCCGGCCGCCCCGGCCTTGAGCAGGGCGAAGACATACTCGTCGTCATCGTAGGCACTCAGAATAAGCACGGCGATGCGGGGGTTGTTCAGCTTTATCTGCCGCGTGGCTTCGATGCCGTTCAGCTTGGGCATGGCGACATCCATGATAATCACGTCGGGCTTCAGCTCGTCGGCTTTCTGCACCGCCTCCTCCCCGTCGCCCGCTTCCCCCACCACCGTAACCCCCTTTTCCGCTTCTAAAAGCCTGCGGATACCCTCCCGCGTGATGACATGGTCCTCAGCGAGAAGAACGCTAATAGTGCTCATAAGGAAATACCTCCACTCAATCATAACAGAGCCGTATAGTCTCCTTCAAGCGTAAAACAACAATCTAAGGTGGTTAGGTATTATTACCTGCGTATTATTACCTGATACAGAATGCTTAGGCAGTGGAAACACTGCTGGAAAACACCCGCCGAAATAGGGCAAACACCGACGAAAAAACGGGCGTGATAACGGATGGAAACGGGCCTTCTTAGGAGTAGCATTAAATTAGAGTTGATAAGGAGGTCGGCTTCATGGAGGTTACGCTCGATTTTAGCAAGGTCAAGGAAATCGTCGAAGACTATACGGAAAAGGTCGATTCCCTTATCGACAGCTACACCGACAAGAAAGAGCAGATAATATCCCTGCTCCAAGATATCCAGGCCGAATTCAACTATTTACCCCAGGACGTTCTGGTCAAAATCAGCCAGAAGCTGGGTATCCCCTTGAGCCAGGTCTTCAGCGTAGCCACCTTCTTCCGCGCCTTCAGCCTCAAGCCCAGGGGCCGCCACCTGGTGACCGTTTGCCTGGGCACTGCCTGCCACGTCAAGGGAGGCCAGAGGCTGGTGGACAAGGTGGAACGGGACTACGGCATCAAGCCCGGCGAAACCACCGAGGACATGAGGTTCACCCTGGAAACAGTCAACTGCCTGGGTTGCTGCGCCCTCGGCCCCGTGGTCGTGGTCGACGGCAAGTACGAGAGCAAGATGACCCCGGATAAGCTCAACCGCGTCTTGAAGAAATACAAATAAAGGCGAGGGGGACGACATGGTAGAGCAGGTCAGAAAACTACTGGAGAAAAGATTGGAAAGCGCCGAAGGGCTGGAAAGCCTGCGCCAGTCCATTCTGGCCAAGCGAGACCCCCAGCGCACCTGCATATCGGTCTGCGGCGGCACCGCCTGCCGCGCCGCGGGAGCGGAAGGGGTCGTTGACGCCTTTCTGGATGAAATCGAAAGGCGAGAGCTCCAGGTGAAGGTATCGCTCAAGGAAACGGGGTGCCACGGCTTCTGTGAGCGCGGTCCCCTGGTTGTTATTGAGCCTAAGAAGATTCTCTACCAGCAGGTCAAGCCTGAGGACGTCGAGGAGATTATCGACGAAACCATCGTGGCCGGCAGGGTCATCGAGCGCTTACTCTATGTCGACCCGACGACCAACGAAACCATCACCTACGAGCCCGACGTCCCCTTCTACAAGAAGCAAACCAGGAATATCTTCGGCGTTAACGGCACGATTGACCCGACGAATATTGAAGACTATATCGCCAGCGGCGGCTACTCCGCCCTGAGCAAAGCCTTATTCCAGATGACCCCGGAAAAGATTGTCGCCGAGGTCAAGAAGTCGGGGCTGCGGGGGCGGGGCGGCGGCGGATTTCCTACGGGGAGAAAGTGGCAGTCCTGCCTCGAGGCTAAGGGCAAGGTCAAATACGTCATCTGCAACGCCGACGAGGGCGACCCCGGCGCCTACCAGGATAGAAGCCTGCTGGAAGGCAACCCTCACAGCATCCTGGAAGGCATGATAATCGGCGCCCACGCCATCGGCTCCCACCAGGGCTATATCTACGTCCGCAATGAATACCCCCTGGCGGTAAGGCACGCCCGCATCGCCATAGAGCAGGCGATGGACTACGGGCTGCTGGGCAAGAACATTTTAGGCTCCGGCCTCGACTTCAACATAACCATAAATAAGGGCGGCGGTGCCTTTGTCTGCGGCGAGTCCAGCGCCCTCATGGCATCACTGGAAGGCAAGATAGGCGAACCCAAGGCGAAATACGTCCACATGGCGGAAAAAGGCCTCTGGGAACACCCCAGCCTGCTTAACAATGTGAAGACCTGGGCTAACGTCCCCCTGATAGTAAATAAAGGCGCCGACTGGTACTCAAAGCTCGGCACGGCCGGCAGCAAGGGCACGATGATATTCTCCCTGGTGGGCAATATCGTCAACACCGGGCTGGTCGAAGTTCCCATGGGGATAACCCTGCGCCAGATGATATTCGATATCGGCGGCGGCATCCCCGACGGCAAGAAGTTCAAGGCGGTGCAAACGGGCGGTCCCTCGGGCGGCTGTATTCCAGAGCAGCTTCTGGATACGCCCGTGGACTTCGACGAGCTAACCAAGCTCGGCTCGATGATGGGCTCGGGCGGCATGATCGTCATGGACGAAGACACCTGCATGGTCGACGTCGCCCGCTACTTTATCGAGTTCTTAAAAGGCGAGTCCTGCGGCAAGTGCACCCCCTGCCGCGAGGGCATCAACCGCATGAGCCAAATCTTAAGCAACATTACCCAAGGCAAGGGTAAGCCCGAAGACCTGGATACTCTGCAAGACCTGGCTGAGGTCTTGAGCGCCGGCGCCCTCTGCGCGCTGGGCCAGACGGCGGCCAACCCGGTATTGAGCACCATCCGCTACTTTAAGGACGAATACCTGACCCATATAAATAATAAAAAATGCCCCGCGGGCGTCTGCCGGGAGCTGGTGCGCTTCTCCATCGACCCCGAAAAGTGCGAAGGCTGCCTCAGGTGCATCAGGGAATGCCCCACCGGGGCTGTCACCGGCGAGAAAAAACAGCCCCACACCATAAACCAGGATATGTGTATCCGCTGCGGCGCCTGCTACGACGTCTGCAAGTTCAACGCCGTAATAAAGCGGTAAAAGGAGGTAGTTATGGCTAAGGTATGGATTGACGGTGAAACTTCGATAGAGGTGGAACACGCCGAAGGCGTCGACATTGTCCACCTCACCGTAGACGATAAAGAGATCGCCGTATCGGCGGGAAAAACAATTCTAGAGGCGGTGGAGCGCATGCACGGCATCGGTAATATACCCGCCCTCTGCCACCACCCCGCCGTTAAGCCCTACGGTGCCTGCCGCATCTGCACCGTCGAGGTCAGCGAGGACGGCGGCAACAGGTTCAAGTTCGTCGCCGCCTGCCTCTACCCGGTCAAAGAGGGCTTGATAGTCAAGACCCAGACCGAAAAGATAAAGAAGCTGCGCAAGGGCATAATCGAGCTTTTACTAGCCCGCTGTCCTAACGTCAAGAGGATACAGGAGCTGGCCGAGGAATACGGCGTGGAAAAACCCAGATTTGTCTTAGGCGACCAGGACTGCATCCTCTGCGGCTTGTGCGTCCGGGCCTGCCAGGAGATAATCGGCAAGTCGGCGATAAGCCTGGTCAACCGCGGCATCTATAAAGAGGTGGCGGCGCCCTTCTACGCTTACGAGCTTAGCGGCGACTGCATCGGCTGCGGCGACTGCGCCTTCGTCTGCCCCACCGGCGCTATCAAGATGGGCCCCGACGGCAGACCCGACCTGCCCAAGGTCAAGATACCCTACGCCGAAATCGAGGCCATGATGAAGAAGGAGACGGTGTCTTCGTAAAAGATAGACGCAGACTAGAAGCTAAAAAGGGTGTCGAGATATTATCGGCACCCTCTTCTTTTATCCCGACCACCCACACCGATTTTATCTATTCCCACCCGCCGCCCTTTTAAGGTAAAGAGGGGCTACGCCCCTCTTAAACACCCCCAAAGGGGGGGCGGGGTGGGGGCGTAACCCCCAGGTTAAGGAGTTTACTCATTAGGGCGGGCTGGGGTGGGACAAAAAACCCTGGGGTGGCGGAGGCCCGTCCAGCCACTTATCGCTTTTCCGTTGTTTGCGGTACTCCCGGTAGGTAACGGAAAAGGCCACTATAAAGCTGAGAGCGTCCGAAATCGGCAGCGACAACCAGACCCCGTTCAGCCCCAGCAGGTAACGCAAGAGGTATAACAGGGGAATGAAGAAGATAAGCTGGCGCACCAGCGACAGAATCAGGGCCATCATGCCCCTGGACAGCCCCTGAAAGGTGGTGACGAACATAACGCTCGGCCCGATGAGGAACATGGTGCAGAGCATGATGCGCATGGCCGGCACCGTAACCGCCAGCAACTCCGGATCATCGCTGAAGATACCAATTATCTGGGGAGCGAAAATCTCGATACACACGACCCCCACGCCGAGCACCAGCGCAATGCTCACCGAGGCTAATTTAACCGCCCTCCACAGGCGCTTGAGGTAACCGGCGCCGAAATTAAAGCCGATAATAGGCAACAGCCCGTCGGACAGCCCGAAGACGGGCATAAAAGCTAGGTCGGTAACGCGCATCGCCAGGCCCACGGCGGCGATGGATATAGACCCGAAGGAAGACACCACTATGTTGAACAGGATAAAGCACAGGCTCTCCGTCACCTGCAGTATGGTCGAGGGAGCGCCGACGCGGTAAATATCCTTCAATATGGACATATTGGGCTTGAGGTTGGCGAATTTTATCCGGTAAGCCGTCCGGTGGCCCAGCAGGAAATAAAGGGCGATAGCCGCCCCGAACGACTGCGCGATAATCGTCGCCAGCGCCGCTCCGCGGACACCCATCTCCGGGAAGGGCCCCAGGCCGAGAATCATAAAGGGATCCAGAATGATGTTGATAACGCTGGCGGTTATCATGATAACCATCGGTTTGACGGCATCGCCCGAACCGCGGATAAGGCTGCTGGTCACCAGGGCGAAGATTATCTGCGGAGCTCCGAAAACAACGATAGTCAGATACTGGGTGCCGTATTCCATGATATCCGGCGTGGCGCCGAAGGCGGTCAGGATAGTCTGCGAGAAGAAAGCGGCCACCGTCATGAAGAGGAGACCCCAGAAGGCGCTCAAAAAGAATATCTGTCCGGCGACGCGGTTGGTGGCTTGGGGATTATTCTCGCCGAAGCGCCGGGAGACGAGAGCGGCAACACCGATACCGGTGCCGATTCCCATAGCCGCAAAAAGAATCTGGTAGGGAAACACTATCGTCAGTGCGGCTATAGCCCCGTGACCCAGTTTCGCCACCCAGAAGGTGTCGACGATGTTATAAAGACTGAGGGTTACGGTGGCGGCTATGCTGGGCAGGCTCAAACGGAGCAGCAGCCTGCCTAAAGGGGCATAACCCAATCTTTCGGTATATTCCTGCATTAATTTCTCCTGCTAACCGGCTCAAAACCTGAGTGGTGGAGCTGAGGGGACTCGCATCCTCGGTTGGGTCGGGGGTAAAGGCGGTAGAGGACGAGAGGGTGGGGTGGTGGAGCTGGGGGTACAATAGGCAGAACTTTTGAGCTGACCTTTAGTCTGACTATGTGATGCCCTGACTCACATCAAGCGTTATTGTATCAGTTAGCTACCGGGATACGCAATCGGTAACTAACAATCCGCCCAAATGTTTGCTTATAAGGATGGCACTGTTGTCTATATTGGCAAGCCTAGCCAGTCAAAGACACCAATCATCTTCAGCCCCATGTAGAACATGACTGCAATAAAAATCCACCGAAGCTGCTTTGCCGGAAGTTTATGAGCTGTTGTAGCACCCACCTGTGCCATGCCAACACTGGTGATTGCCAGTGCCAGCCATGACCAGATGTGCACATAGCCAATATGAGGAGATGGAATGCCAGCAATCCCGATACCATTCACTATATACCCGATAAGTCCCCCTAGACTAGTAAGAATCATCATAGCGGTGGAAGTGCCCACTGCCTGGTGCATCTTGAACTTTAGCGCTAATACCATTACTGGAACCATCAGCACTCCACCACCAATCCCGATAAGACCGGTGATAATGCCTAGTGGTAGTCCCCAAGCGACCCAAAGCCAAGGATTATCCTTGGGTTCCTCAATAACCTTAGGCGGCTTAGCAGTTAGCATCCTGATGCCACCAGCAAGTATTGCTGCCCCGAAGACAATCTTTAGTATTGAGCCCGAGATATGGGCAGCGGCGGTAGCTCCTCCGTAAGCCCCGACAAGTCCACATCCTCCTAAAATTACAGCTGCCTTCCACCACACTGCACCCTTACGCTGATGTCCCCAAGCACCGCTCATCGCTGTTGGTAGGACAACGAATAGGTTAGTGCCAAAAGCCACCCTGATGGCAATATCTGCTGGGATACCCATAGCGGTGTAGACCCAGAACTGAACCGGTATCATAATAAAGCAACCACCTACTCCCAGTAAGCCACTGGCAAAGCCGACTACAATTCCGGTTGCCAGTAAGGCGACAATATATCCTAATTCCATTTTCTTCTCATTTTTCTTCTGCGATGATGTAAAACCTGAATCTCACGCTTTAAGAACTTTTTTCTCTTGATTAACCTTTACCGGACCTACTCTTACCGCCTTTTTCAGGCGTTCAAGGTCAAGGGCCACTTGCTCGCTACCATTAAGAGCATCTTTAACAGTCCTTACAAGAGTCGCGTAATATTTCTCTGCGTCCTGCAAATCAATAAAATGAACTGTCCAGAGCCCGTCTCTCTTTGATTTGACGAAACCAGCATTCTCAAGGATACCGAGGTTGCGTGAGGAACGGGATTGCGATATATCCAGTGCCTGCATAATCTCGCAAACGCAGCACTCTCTCTCCATCAAGACTCGCAGTATCCTGAGCCTAGTTTCATCGGAGAGGGCTTTTATCGCCCTAACTAAGCTACGCATCATGAAACCTCCAAAGACATTATAATTATATGCACTTTTCCACATATAGAATACCGACTTTGGAGAGACTCGTCAACTAGCGAGATAGGGAACTTTAACGGAAGGGAATTGATTAAATTACAGCAGAGACCGGTTGCACATTCCGCTATTTTGTTACCCTTTCGGTTCCGAAAAGGGATTATTGCAAAAAAGAGCCAGCGAGGTGTAAGGAGAGCGGAATAGAGCTGCTAAATTAAGCCCAACTGCTTAAGCTTGATGCACATTGCTGATTTTGGAACAGCAAAGATTTCCGCCATCCTGTCCAAATCCTCAACCTCTGCCCACTTTTCCTCTACCCATTTCCTGGGCATCAGGACACAGCCAGAGAAGTGGTCAGCCAGCCACTCGTTGAAGGAACCAAAAATACTTCCCCTTTTCCTGAACATAGGGATAGTTCGGCAGTGGGCTAAGACATGGAAGGCCTCGTGGAAGATAGTGAACCGCTTTGTAGGAGTGGCATCACTGTCCTTAATTTGTATTACCCATTCACTTTTGTGATACCAGATAGCACCATGATAGGCCTTTAGTGGTAGTTGACAAACTTCTACATTATGCTCTTGGTCAAACAGTATAACAAGCTCTGTTGGAACCGGCGGGCAGAGAACTCCTCCCTTTTTAAGATACGTTCCCGCCAGTGTTTCCAGCAATCGAACAAGCTGACACTGTTTGCCAGCTTCGGCTTCTATAAAATCGCAGTCATGAGGGTTAAAACACTTCTCATCAAGCAACCGGTTCAGGCGTTCTCTGTTGTCATCAGGACACCAGCCACCCCCCTTTCTGACTCGGCAGTGGTCACATCTACACCCTGCTCATGCAGCAGAGCGCGCACCTGGTCA
>CAZPLG010000002.1:0-23838 GCA_964587415.1 uncultured Dehalococcoidales bacterium
AGAGGTTCTTCATCGGCAACCCGCTGGATATGGAGACCAAGCTCTGCCTCGACCTTGAAGAATTCGTCAAGCGCTCCAACGGCATCTTCGGCAAGAGCGGCACGGGCAAGACCTTTCTCACCCGCATATTATTAATCGGCATGCTGCAAAAGAGCCAGGCGGTCAACCTGGTCTTCGATATGCACAACGAGTACGGCTGGAAGGGCACCCGCGAGGGCGGCTCTCCGGTCAAGGGGCTGAAACAGCTTTTCCAATCACGCGTCGCCGTCTTTACTTTAGATGAAGAGAATTCGCGGCAGCGGGGGGTGAGCACGGACGGCGTGGTCAGAATCGGGCACGACGAAATCGAGCCCGAGGATATCGTATTGCTGCGCCAGACATTGAACCTTACCGAGCAGGCTGTCGAGGCGGTCTATCAGGTGCAGCGGAGATACGGCAAGAACTGGCTGCAGAGCACCTTAGAGATGGACGCTGAGACCAGCAAGGAGCTACTCAAAGAGCTAAATATCCACGAAAGCACCTTCCACAACCTGCGGCGGGGGCTGGCTACCATCCAGCGCCTGCCCTTTATCGAACCCAACCCCCCCACCAACGCCGTGAAAGCCATCCTGGAACACCTCGACCGCGGCACCAACGTTGTCCTGGAATTCGGGCGCTACCGCGATATAACCGCCTATATACTGGTGGCGAACATGCTTTCTCGGCGCATCTACGCCCAGTACCAATCGCGAATGGAGAAGGCGACCGCCGCCGCCAAGGACAACCTTAAACCCCACCCCCTGGTCATCACCATCGAAGAAGCCCACAAGTTCCTCAACCCCGAGGTTGCCGGCCAGACCATCTTCGGCACCATCGCCCGCGAGATGAGGAAGTACAACGTCACCCTGCTGGTTATCGACCAGAGGCCCAGCGGCATCGATAGCGAGGTTATGTCGCAGATGGGCACCAAGATAACCTGCCTGCTGGATAACGAGCGCGATATCGACAGCGTGCTCGCCGGCGTATCGGGGAGAAACGAGCTTAAATCGGTGCTGGCCAAGCTCGCCGCCAAACGGCAGGCGCTCGTCTTCGGGCACGCCGTGCCCATGCCGGTGGCTTTCCAGCCGCGTGAATACGGCTCGGCGGAGTCCTACCGCGATTTTACCGACGAGGGCAAAGCGGGGACAGGAAAAGACATCGAGAAGCTGTGGGAATAAAAAGCCGGCCTAGAGCTTTTCCAGGCCCCGGACGATGTCGTTGAGGTCGTCGAAGGGCTGATACTTCAGTTTCTTTTCCTTGCAGATATCCATCAGCCCGTCACGGGCGAAGACGTGCTGGGACAGCGCCGCGGGAAAGTAATCGGAAGGACCGTTGCCCAGGCACACCACCTGGTAGCCCTGATTGAGGAATAGCTTGGTGTAAGCCTCCTTGAAACCCTTTTTTAGAACCGCGCCTTCGGGGCCGATATACTGCACCTCGAGCCCGTCGGGGCCGAACTTGGTGCGGGCGGCATAGACCTCGATGTTGCCCAGCCCCACATCCTCCAGGATTGCCTTGATATAGAAGTCCAGCCCGTTGCTGACCACCAGGAAGCGAAAGCCCCTCTCCTGGCAGTAGTTCACCAGGTTGCGCAGCCCCTCGCGCAGCTTAACGTCTTCGCGGGCGACTCGCAGCAACTCGTCGCGGCTGGCTTTAACCATGGCGAAGGCCTTGGTGTTGAAGTCGCCCACCGTCATCTTATTCTGCCGGTATTGCTGGTAAAGCTTACGCCAGTCGCCTTCAGAGAAGGCGTCGAGCATGGCAAAGCTGACATCTTCTTCGGTAAGGGTGCCGTCGAAATCACTTTGAATAATCATATTTCGCTATAAAACACTGAAAATAAAGCGGGCTTTACTCGAGCAGGATTATACTTAAATTTAAGCCACATTTCAAGGCTTGGGCTCTCCGTCGCCTTTTCAGGCGTCGTCGGGCATTGACAGTTAAACGCCGTAGGGTTTAGTATGTTGCTAGTTTTCGGGCAAGGGCAGGGATGTTTTCCAGGCATGACCCCGAATGTTTGATTTGTCCATTCTACACTGGCAAATTATATAACTATCGCCGGTTACAGCCTTGAGCTGAAGTTTGATTTAGGAGGAAACAACTAATGGCGAAACGCCTTTTACTCAAGGAGCTTTCACGTTACAACGTCGGCACCTGGGCCGACATAATCTATAGGAACGCGCTCCTCCACCCCGACAACGAAGCCTTCGTTTACGGAGACACCAGGATAACCTTCGCCGACTACAATACCCGAATAAACAAGGTGATTCACGGCCTGCGCAAGATGGGGGTGAAGAAGGGGGGCGTGCTCGGTATCCTGTCCTGGAGCTGCCTGGAGTTCGCCGAGATATACGGGCTGACCATGAAAGGGGGCTACATCGCTTCGCCCTTCAACCCGCGGCTGGGCAAGGACGAGCTGGAATACCTCATCAACTACTCCGAGGCCGATACCGTCTTCGTCGGCAAGGAACTGGTGGATATGGCCAACTCCCTGAAAGACCGCCTGCCCAAGGTCAAGAACTACATCTCGCTGGAGACGGCCGCCCCGGGCATGACCGCCTACGACGACATAATCAAGGCCAACTCCGGCGAAGAGCCCGATATCGACCTGGGCGAGGACGACCCCTGCTGCATCATCTATACCAGCGGCACCACCGGCGTCCCCCGCGGCGCTCTTTATAACCAGCGCCGCTTTATCGAGGACTCCAAGACGCTGGTCATCGATATGAGCCTGCAGGAAGGACACAAGCGCATCCAGATAACGCCGCTGTTTCACATTGCCGGCAACACCCACTTTCGCTCTTCCCTCTATACCGTGGGTTGTAATGTTATCGTCAAGTTCTTCGACGCCGCCGAAACGCTGGAGATTATCCAGCGGGAGAAGGCCACCCACATGGACTCCGTGCCCACCCACCTGGCGGCTATGCTCAACCTGCCCGACCTGAAAAAATACGATTTCAGCTCGCTGCAGTACTTCTGGTACGGCGGCTCGCCCATGCCCCAGGAGGTCCTAAAGAAGGGGATGGAGGTCTTCGGGCCTATCTTCGCCCAGGGCTTCGGGCAGAGCGAGAGCGGCCCCGCCATCTCCCACCTCTCCAAGAACGACCACAACGTGCTCGACAAGCCGGCCAAGGAACAGAAGAAGCTGGCTTCGGCGGGCCGGCCCGATATCGGGGTGCAGGCCAGGATTGTCGACGAAAAGGGCAAAGACCTTGGCCCCGGCGAAGTGGGCGAGATAGTGGTACGCAGCAAGCAGACTATGGTCGAATACTGGAAGAAGCCCAAGGAAACCAAGGCCACGCTGGTTAACGGCTGGCTACACACCGGCGATATGGGCTACTACGACGAGGAGGGCTATATCTATATCGCCGACCGCAAGAAGGATATGATTATCAGCGGCGGGGAGAACATCTACCCCAGAGAGGTGGAGGAGGTCCTCTACCGCCACCCCGCCGTGCTGGAGGCGGCTGTCATCGGTATCCCCGACGAATACTGGGTGGAAAAGGTGCACGCCGTCGTCGCCCTCAAGAAGGGCAAAGAAGCCACCGCCGATGAGATTAAAGCCTTCTGCAAGAAGCACGTCGCCGGCTACAAGACGCCGAAATCGATTGATTTCGTCGACGCCCTGCCCAAGAACGCGGCGGGCAAGATTTTGAAGCGCGAGCTGAGGGACAAGTACGGGGGAACCCAGAAAGAGAAAAAGAGCTAACTCAGCCTGGCTATAGATTCGGGAGATGGAAACTTATAAAATAAAATTTGAGCCCCTGGGCCTGAGCGGGCGCTGCCGCGCCGACGAGTCTCTCCTCGCCTGCGCCCAGAGCACCGGTATAGGCATTATCAGCCTCTGCGGAGGCAAGGGTAACTGCCAGTCCTGCCGCGTGCAGCTGGTGGAAGGCACCGCCTCCAAGCCCACCGCCAGCGAGCTCAAGGCATACTCCCGCCAGGAGATTAAGGAAGGCTGGCGTCTCGCCTGCCAGACCTACCCCACCAGCGACGTTAAGGTCGGTTTGCCCCCCACCTCACTGACCACCACCCAGCGGGTGCAGACCGAGGGACAAGCAGTAACCGTTAGCCCTGAGCCCGTGGTTGTCCCCTACCAGGTCAAGCTTTCGGCGCCCTCGCTGACCGACGCGCAGGCCGACGCCGACCGCCTGCTCAAAGCCCTGAACCGCCGGCACCACCTCCGCTGCGACAATATCGATATCGGGGCCTTGAGCCAGCTATCGCCGCAACTGCGCTCCTGGGACTGGCAGTGTCGGGCTTCCGTCCGCGAAAACGAGCTAATCGCCTTCGGCCCCTGGCCCAGCCGCCAGCTGGGGTTGGCGGTAGACCTGGG
Organism: uncultured Dehalococcoidales bacterium; assembly: GCA_964587415.1. Lineage (GTDB taxonomy): Bacteria > Chloroflexota > Dehalococcoidia > Dehalococcoidales > BS750m-G39 > E44-bin88. The sequence continues at coordinate 4,355 of CAZPLG010000002.1, forward strand.
CACCTCCAAGGTATCGGGCTACCTGGTCGACCTCGACAGCGGCCAGACGCTGGCGTCTAAAGGGGTAAGCAACCCCCAGATAAGCTACGGCGAAGACATTATCAGCCGCATTTCTTACGCCACGCAATCGGCGGCTAAAGCGACGCAGCTGCAAAGGCTGGTGGTAAGGGCTTTAAACAAGATGGCTGTCGACCTCTGCGCCGAGGTCAAGGCTAAGGCCGGGGATATCGTTGACTCGGTGCTGGTGGGCAACACCGCCATGCACCACCTGCTGGCCGGGCTGGCCGTAAAGCAACTGGCGCTGGCTCCCTTCGTCCCCACCGTAAGCCGGGCGATAGATATCAAAGCCAGCCGACTGGGGCTTAAATTCGCCCCCGGGGCTTATTTGCACTTGCTGCCCAACATAGCCGCCTTCGTCGGCGCCGACCACACCGCTGTCCTGGTGGCGACGCTGGACGGTGAGACTAAAGAGACGACAATAGCCATCGACATCGGCACCAACACCGAGGTCTCGCTGATTGATAAGGATAAGATAACGACCACCTCCTGCGCCTCGGGGCCCGCTTTCGAGGGCTGGCACATCAAGGACGGCATGCGCGCCGCCAGCGGGGCTATAGAACGGCTGCGAATTGTGAATAATAAGGTGGAGTACCAGACCATCGACGATAAGCCCGCCATCGGCATCTGCGGCTCGGGCATCCTGGACGCCATAGCCCAGCTCTACCTGGCCGGGGTGCTGGGGGAGGGGGGCAAGATGGACGAGAAACATAAACGGGTGCGCCGCGGCGATAAGCACCTGGAATTCGTGCTCGTCGGTAATAAGGAGAAAAAGGGCGTCAACAAAGACATCGTCATCACCCAGCAGGACGTGCGCGAAATACAGCTGGCTAAGGCGGCTATCCGCACCGGCATCCAGGCATTGCTGGAAGCCAACGGTTATGGGGAAGAGAAAATCCAGAAGGTGATAATTGCCGGCGCTTTCGGCACCTATATCGACGTCGCCAGCGCCATCACCATCGGCATGCTGCCCGCGCTGTCCCTGAAGCGCTTCCAGCAGGTGGGCAACGCCGCTGGTACCGGAGCCAGGCTGGCTCTAATCTCCCGCACCAGGCGGGCCGCCGCCCAGAAGATAGTCTCCGGAATAAACTATATAGAACTGGCCAGTGTTCCCGGCTTTAATAAGACCTTTATGCAGGCGAGCTATCTGGGGCGGTTCCGACTGAAAGAAGGTAAGAGAACGGAGGTTTAGGTGATGGAAACGAAAATAACCAGCGCCAGCAAAGAGGTAATAATCGGCGGCGACCGGCCGGTGGTGCTTATCGGAGAGCGTATCAACCCTTCGGGCAAGAAGAAACTGGGCGAAGCTCTAAAAGAGGGCAACCTGGACATTGTGCGTAAGGAAGCTAAAGCTCAAACCGAGGCTGGCGCCGATATCCTCGACGTTAACGTGAACATATTCGGTGTCGACGAGCCCGACCTGCTGCCCAAGGCAGTTAAGGCGGTGATGGAGACCTCGGACCTGCCCCTCTGCATCGATAGCGCCGTCCCCGAAGCACTGGAGGCGGCTATCAAGGTCTATAAGGGCAAACCGCTGATTAACTCGGTCACCGGTGAGGAACACTCCATGGCCAAGATACTGCCCGTCGTCAAGAAGCACGGCACTGCCGTCGTCGGGCTGGTTCAGGACGACGAAGGCATCCCCAAAACCCCCGAGAAACGGCTGGCCGTGGCTAAAAAGATAGTGGAGCGCGCCGAAAAGCTGGGCATCCCCCGCGAGGATATCGTCATTGATTGTTTGAGCCTGGCGGTGGGCGCCGAGGCCAACTCGGGCATCGTAGCGCTGGGGACGATTAAGCTTATTAAGAAGGAGCTGGGGGTTAACATGACGCTGGCGGTGAGCAACATGTCCTTCGGGCTGCCCGACCGCGAGCTGCTCAATAACGCCTTCGTGGCGGCATGCGTCGCCGCGGGCATAACCTGCGTTATCGTCGACGCCAAGAAGATACGCCCCGCCGTCCTCGCCGCCGACCTGGTTATGGCTCACGATAAATACGCGCGGCGCTACGTGGAAAACTTCCGCCAGCGCCAGCAAGAGCAAGCCTAGAAATAGGGCCGGACAGGCTGGCAAAAACCGAGTTATCTATGCTATCATAAGGTGCGATTTATAGCTATTTGCCCGCTCTCAGCGTGAGTGACTAAATCGGCGGGGGGGTGGGCGTAGTTATCAAGAAATAAGGAGGTAAATATGGGCAGGTTAGACGGAAAGGTAGCTATCGTCACCGGCGGCGCCAAGGGTCTGGGCAAGGCTTTTTGCTTCGCCCTGGCTAAAGAAGGCGCCAAGGTAGTGATGGCGGCGCACCGCCTCGATACCGACGAAGCCAAGCAGGCGGCTAAGGAGATAGAAGCTAAGGGCGGCATGACGGTAGAGGTCGACGTCACCGACGAGGCCAGCACCAAAGCCATGGCCGAGAAGGCGGCTAAGAAATTCGGCAAAATCGATATTCTGGTCAACAACGCCGCTTTCTATTACGGGGTGGGCCGAAAGGCTTTCCACGAGGTTTCTCCGGAGGACTGGGATAAGGCGCTGGCGGTGGGGGCTAAGGGTGCCTGGCTCTGCGCCAAGGCCGTATTCCCCTACATGAAAGAGCAGAAAAAGGGCAAGATTATCAATCTCTCTTCAGATACCGTCTTCGCCCCGACCAAGGGAATGATTAACTATATTACCTCCAAGGCGGCTGTTGTCGGCATCACCCGCGTCCTGGCCGGAGAGCTGGGGCAGTATAACATCTGCGTCAACGCCATCGCCCCCGGCTACACCGATACCCCGGCCAGCTGGACTATCGGCAACGTAGCCAAGTTCGATACCAGCACCACCCCCCTGGGGCGGGTCGGCAAACCCGAGGACATGACCGGGGCTGTTGTCTTCTTCGCCAGCGATGACTGCGACTTCATCAGCGGCCAGACTCTGATAATTGATGGCGGCCGGCGGGTGCACTAAGCCGCCAAGCTTTTAGAACATAACACATTTACTATTGCAAAGTTCTTCCCCTCCCCCCATAATAGCTGGGGGGCCTTTATTGTCGAGAGGGGGTAAATGAGCCCGGCAAAGCTAATATTCAGGTTCGAGGAGCTGGGGCGAGAGCACAAGAAGCTGGTCGGCAAGAAGTGCGCCAACCTGGGGGAAATGCTGCGCATGGGCTTACCCGTACCGCCCGGCTTCGCCACCTCCATCGACATGTACCGCCGATTCGCTAAAGAAACCGGGGCGGCGGCGGAAATCTCCGGCTACGTGAGCCAGATGGGCAAGCTCAAGGGCAAGAACATTGCCGTCTTCGACGAAATGAGCTTGAAAATCAGGGGCATTATCGAGAGCCAGGAGATGCCCCCGGCCTTAGCCAAGATGATAGCCTCCCATTATAAGGAGCTGGAGAAAAAGGGGGAAGCCCCCGACGGCGCCGTCTCGGTGCGCTCATCGGGGACGGAGAGCCGGCCGGGTATGTTCGAGACCTACCTCAACGTGGTCGGCGTCGAAGACGTGCTCGACAAGATAAAGAAGGTCTGGTCGAGCGCCTACACCGCCCGCGCCATCGCCCTGCGGGTCAATAAGGATATACCCGTCACCGGCGACGAGCTCGGGGTGGCTGTGGCCAGGATGATAAACGCCCGCTCAGCGGGCATCAGCTTTACCCTGGACCCGGTTACGGGCGATACCTCCAAGGTAATCATCAACTCCAGCTGGGGGCTGGGGGAGGGGGTGGTCAGCGGTGACGAGGACGTTGACCACTTCGTGGTGGACAAGGATACCCTGAAGATAATCAAAAGCACCGCCGGCCGGAAGGCGAAAAAGGTAGTCACCAAAAAGCGGGGGGTGGAGTGGGATAATGTGCCGGCAAAGAAGCAGTCGGCGCTTTCTTTAAGCAACAAGGAGGTTTTAGCCATCGCCAAGCTGGCGTTATTGCTCGAAGAACGTCTGGGCAGGGCGCAGGACATGGAGTGGGCTATCGACGCCGATTCCACCCCGCCCGACAATATTTTTCTCCTCCAGACCCGCCCGGCCAAGCTCACCGTTAAGAAACCGGAATCGGTTACCGACCGTATGATTGACCTTATCGTCCAGAAATTCTACAGACCTTGAGCGTAGAGGTGAAAGGTGGCCAAGAAAAAGCAGCTGGGAACTAAAATCTGGGATGTAGTGCCCGGCTACGACTTCATCGAGGAAGTCGACCTCGCCGCTATACCCTCGTGGTTCCTCGACGGCACGCACAGCGTGCCGCCGCTGACGCCCCTGTTCAGCTACCAGTGGGCCAAGTTCTGCAGCCACGGGTTCAAGGCGGCCTGCGCCCAGCTGAGTATCCCCACCTGCAAGGGCTGGGAGATTCGTATCTCCAACGGCGGCATCTACTGTGGCCTGCATATCGTCAGAGACCAGGAAGAGATTGCCCGGCGCGAGGTCAAGTTCCGCCAGGCGCTGCGGCCCTGGCTCGAAGACTTCGAGCGCCACTGGGACGCTTATAAGAAAGAGCTACTGGGCATCTACGACCAGCTTAAAAAGCTCGATGTCGACCGCGCCACCAACCTAGAGTTATACCACCACAACTATGATTTGATGGAAGCCTACATGCGGATGTGGGAAATCCACTTCATCGGCATGTACACCTCTTTCAACACCTGGCTGCTCCTGGAAGCGTTGACCAAGGAGCGCTTCGGCCTGAGCGACCAGGAAGCCGAGTTTCAGGACATGATGCGGGGCTTCGACAACAAGATATACCAGATGGACAAGAAGCTCTGGGAGTTCGGCCAGCTGGCTGTTGAAATGAAGTTGACCAATATCTTCAAGGAAAACAAGCCCCCCGCCATTCTCACCAGGCTCAAGCAGTCGGAGAAGGGCAAGCAGTGGCTGAAGCAATTTATGGACTACATGACCACCGACGACATCGGGGGCTGGCGGATGCAGCACTTCACCGACTTCAACGAACCCTACTGGCTGGAAGACCCGGCCACGCCCATCGGGCTGGTCAAGGACAATATCATGAGGGGCAACAGCTACGACCTGGAAGCCACCCGGGCCGAAATCGCCAAAAAGAGGCGCGCCGCCATTGCCGCCTTCCTGAAAAGGGTGCCCCCCGAGGAGAAGGAGCTCTTCAAAGGGCTGATAGCGCTGGCGGGCAAGTCCAGCTCCTACAGCGAGGAGCACGACCTCTACTGCGAATTGAGCATACACGCCCTGATGCGCCGCGGCTACCTGGCTATGGGCAGAAGGCTCGCCCAGAGCGGTACCATCGATAACCCCGATGACATACTGATGCTCAACCCCGACGAAATCGACCGCGTGATAATGGTGCCCGAGGCGCACGACATGCGCTGGATAACCAGAAGGCGGCGGGCGGACTGGGAAAAGGCGCATAAAACGACCAACCCCGCCGTGCTCACCAAGCGCGCCAGCCTGGAAGAAGCCATTAATTTAGACCTGCTGCCCTCGCGAGACGCCATCGCCATCAAGATTGTCGTCGGCGAAATGCCCCAGCCCAAGCCCAAGCTCAAGGCGGACATCTGGGGCATCTGCGGCTGCCCGGGCCAAGCCGAGGGCATCGCCCGCGTGGTGACCAGGTATGAAGACCTGAAGAAGGTGCAGCCGGGCGACATCCTGGTCTGCCCCAGCACCAACCCCACCTGGACGTCCGTCTTCGGGCTGGTCAACGGCGTCATCACCGACACCGGCGGTACCCTCTGCCATGCCGCCATCATCGGGCGGGAATACGGCGTGCCCACCATCGTCAACGTCAAGCAGGGCACGAGCTTGATTAAGACCGGGCAGCGAGTCAAGATAGACGCCACCAACGGGGCTGTTTATATCCTGGATAAATAAGGCCCCTTAGAATATAAAATCGGCTGGCATTAGCCACCGCAGGTGTGCTATCTTTAGGTAAAAGCTCTAAATTGGAGAGGAGAAAAATGGCAGAATCTAAGTACAGCAAACACATTATCACCAAGACCAAGTCCGACCTGACGCTACCCGACTTCCGGCGCGAAGCCCTGAAAACCGCCGGCGACACCCGAACCGCCATGGCCTATCTCGACGATGAGGTATTCAAGGGGGCTTTCTATGTGGAGTGCGTCTGGTTCTGGAAGGGCATGGACAAGCCCGAGGTGGAAGCCCACACCCACCCCTTCGACGAGGTAATCACCTTCTTCGGCTCCAACCCCGACGACCCGGAAGACCTCGGCGGCGAGGTCGAGATATGGCTGGAGGACGAGAAGTTCACGCTGACCAAGAGTTGCCTTATCTTCGTGCCCAAGGGGATGAAGCACTGCCCGCTGCATATCAAGAGGGTGGACAGGCCCATCTTCCACTTCACCGCGGGGACAGGCAGCACCTATAAATAAAACCGGGAAGGGACAAGGAAAGTTGTTGCTACAGGGGAAGGTGGCCGTTATCACCGGCTCGACCTCGGGCATCGGCCGGGCAGGGGCTATCGCCTTCGCCCAGGAAGGCGCCAGCGTTGTTATCAGCGGCCGCAATAAGGAGCGGGGCGGGGAGGTGGTGGAGATGATAAAGAAGCAGGGCGGCCAGGCGCACTTCGCCGCCGCCGACGTAATGGTGCAAGCTGATATCGAGCGGCTGGTTAAAGCGGCGGTGGATGCCTACGGGCGGCTGGATATCTTCTGGCACAACGCCGGCATCGTGGGACCCGATGACGTGGAAACTATCAGCCCGGAGACCTATGATAAGATGATGACCACCCACCTCAAAGCCGCCGTCTTCGGCGTTAAGTTCGCCCTACCTCGCATACGAAAAGCGGGCGGGGGCGCCATTCTATTCACCGGCTCGGTGGCGGGGCTAAAGCAATCGGGATTCTCGCTGACCTACTCCCTGGCCAAGAGCGGGCTGGTGATGCTCACCCGTAAGCTGGCCGTCGACTTGGCCAAGGATAACATCAGGGTCAACTGCCTCTGCCCGGGGCGGGTGCAGACCGGCATGAGGCCCGAAATCTCCGAGGAGAGGTCTAAGGCGCTGGGCATGACGCCCGAGGAGTGGGAAAGGCGGGACAAGAAGCGCATACCCCTGGGGCGGTTCATCACCGAGCAGGAGGTGGCTGACGCCGCCCTCTTCCTGGTCTCGGATAAGGCTTCGGGCATAACCGGCGTTGCCCTCCCTGTCGACGGGGGCTTTCTGGCCATATAATTATAGTTTAGAAAGAGGCTTAAAATGGGAATTTTAGACAACAAGGTAGCCATAGTAACCGGAGGCGCCAACGGGCTGGGCAAAGCCTACTGCCTGAGGATGGCTCAGGAAGGCGCCAAGGTGGTGGTGGCCGATATCGCCGACAAGGAAGCTCAGGCGGTCGTCAGCGAAATCAAGGCGGCGGGCGGCCAGGCCATCGCCCTACACACCGACGTCACCTCCGAAGCCGCCACCAAAAAAATGGCCGAGGAGACGGTAAAAGCCTTCGGGAGCATCGACGCCCTGGTCGACAACGCCGGCTTCTACCACGGTATGTCGCGGAAGTCGTTCGACGAGATTTCGCTGGCGGAGTGGGACAAGATGTTCGACGTCAGCGCCAAGGGCACCTGGCTCTGCGCGCGGGCGGTATTCCCCCAGATGAAAAAGCAGAACAAGGGCAAGATTATCAACATCGCCTCCGAGGCCTGCTTTGCCCCCACCAAGGGACTGATTCACTACACGGCGGTCAAGAGCGCCGTTATCGGCATCACCCGCGTCCTGGCCGGCGAGATGGGGCAGTATAACATCTGCGTCAACGTCGTCGCCCCCGGCGTTATCGATACCCCTGGCACCCGGAGCTACATCAACATGGACAAGATGGACGCCAGCTCCGTGCCCATGAAGCGCTTCGGCAAACCCGAGGACATAGTCGGCGCCATCGTCTTCTTCGCCAGCGACGACAGCGATTTTATCAGCGGACAGACGCTGCTCATCGACGGCGCGCGGCGGGTGAACTAAAGAATACGCCCTTTAGCTCAGAGGCAAGATGCTGTATAATACACAATAAGTCAAAAAATAAAGTCTTAAGGAGGAGAAAAATATGCCCTGGACTTGGAATTTATACACCAGAGAGTTCTGGCCGCAGCGGGACTTTAAGAAATTTCCGCTGTGGTTCGTTAACCTGGCCCACAGCTTCCCGGCCTGGACCCCGCTTTTCGGCTGGATGTGGGCTTATCCTTTAGCCCACGGTCTCTGCTACGGTATTAACGAGTCCTCGATACCTACCATCAGGGGCAGCGAGACGCGCAGCCTCGACGGGTGCGCCCTGGCCAGCTCCCTCAGGATTAGCGATGAGGACGAGATTAAGGAAAGGGGAAAGCTCTTCAAAAAGTTCATCACGGAGATCTATGCCCCCAACGCGGATAAGCTCTTCAAGGATATGGAAGACGAGCTGATAGGGATGTGCCACAAAATCAGGACCTTCGACTATGAAAAGGCACGCCAGTACGAGCTTTACAAGCTCTTCCGCGAGGCGGTGCAGATGCTCTATCGGGAGTGGGAGACCCACTTCTACCTGATGTACCCCGTCTATGAAGCCTACTGGCACTGCAGCGATATCGCCGCGGAGTATGCGGGGATGAAGGAGTTCACCCCCGAATGGCACAGAATAATACGCGGCTACGATAACGACCTCTTCGTCCAGGACAAGGCGCTCTGGGGACTGCGCAGCCGCGCCATCGAGCTCAAGATTGACGATGTCTTCACCCAGAACCCGGCCGACAAGGTCATCCCCGCCCTGAAGAAGACGGCGGCGGGCAAGGAGTGGCTGGAGAAAGACCTCAACGACTTCCTGATAGTCAAGGGCTACGGCTGGCGCTCGCCGCGAATGATGGAGTTCATCGTGCCCGCGTGGTGGGAAGACCCCACCCCGGCTATCGCCCACGTCCAGCAGTACCTGCAGATGTCGAAGGATGCCAAGGCACCCTTCCCGCTGGACGGCATCAGGCCTAAGCTGGTCAAAGAGCGGGAACAGCTGACCAAGGAGCTTATCGACAAGGTGAAGGCGGCTAAATACCCCAACATGGACTGGTTCATGGCCACGCTCAAGATGGCCCAGAAGTCGAGCGCTTTCAGCGAGAGCCATGATGTCGCCTGGGAGCAGGGCTGCCATACCACCTTCCGCTACTGCGTAAGGAAGATCGGCGAGAGGCTGGTAAAGTTCGGCACCATTAACGAACCGGACGACCTCTTCTTCTTCATCCCCGAAGAGTTGGAGCTGCTCACTGCCTATCCCGAATCCTACGAAGTCAAGGACATCGTCGCCGACCGCAGGTCAACCTGGACAGCCCAGAAGGAATTCAAGTCGCGCCCGCATATTATTACCGCCGGGCCGTTAACACCGGAGGACATAAACAAGCATCTGGCATCGGTCCACGATGCCATAGTAGCCAAGGTTGTGGCCGGGGACGCCCCCATCGTCAGGCCGGAGACGGGCGCTGTCTTGTTCGGTCTCTGCGGCAGCCCCGCCGGCACCGTGGAAGGTAAGGCTCACCTGGTGATAAACGACGCTGATGTCTTTACCACCCAGCCGGGCGATATCGTAGTCTGCCCGGGGATGTCCTCGGGGTGGACGCCTATACTGCCCCTGGTCAAGGGGATTGTCACCAACGGCGGCGGCTCCTTAAGCCATGCCTGCATCCACTGCCGTGAGTACGATATCCCGCTGGTATCGAACACGGGCAACGGCACCCTGGTCATCAACGAAGGCGATAAGATTAAGCTTGACGCCGACGAAGGGCTGGTCTTTAAGCTATAATAGGGCGGTAGGGGCAAATGAGCGTGAGGGTTAAGCTGCCGCCTATCCTGCAGGAGCCCAGCGGTGGCGTTGAGGTGCCCGAGGTGGCGGGGCGGACGGTCGGCGAATGCTTGGAGAGCCTGGAGGAACGGTTTCCCGGCATCGAAGAAGTCCTCTTCGACAGGCAGGGTAAGCTGCTGCGCATCTTCGGCATCTATCTCAATGCCGACGGTCTTCGCCCCATAGAGCTGGACACAAAGGTAGGGGACGGCGACGAGATTGTGATTTTGAATTTTCTTATGGGAGGCTGAAATGAGCAGTTACAACGGCAAGCTGATACGGTTGAACCTGACTACGGGTAAGAGCCAGGTCGAAGAAATCCCCAAGGCGTGGCTCAAGGATTTTCTCGGCGGGCGGGGCTTAGGCGTCAAATATCTCTACGAAGAGCTTAAACCCGGCGTGGAGCCTTTGAGCGCCGATAACAAGGTGATAATGATGATGGGCCCCTTGGGCGCCACCACCGCCATGTCGGTATCGCGGATGGCGCTGGTAACCAAAAGCCCGCTCACCGGGGCGGTATCCAAGTCGATTATGGGCGGCAGCTTCGGCGCCTTCCTCAAGTTCGCCGGCTACGACGGCATTATCGTCGAAGGCGAATCGGCCAAACCGGTATATCTCCATATCGATAAAGAGGGCATCCGTCTCCTCGATGCCGCCGAACTCTGGGGGCTGGACACCCAGCAGACGCACCAGAAGCTTCGCGAAAAGCACGGCAAATCAACCCAGGTCGCCTGCATCGGCCCCGCGGGAGAAAACCTGGTCCGCTACGCCATTCTCATCAGCGACCTCCGCTGCGGCGGGCGTACCGGTGTCGGTACAGTGCTGGGCGCTAAGAAAATCAAGGCGTTCGCCGTCAACTCGTCAGGGCCTTTGAGCCTGCACGACGCCGACGGTTTCAAAAAGCTGACCAGGGAAATCGTCGAAGGCTTAAGAACCAGCCCGGGACGAATTAAGATGAGCGATTTCGGCACGTCCTACCTGACGCTGGGCTTCGAGAAGGTGGGCATCTTCCCGGTGAAGAATTTCCAGGAGGGCCATCTCGAAGGTGTGGAAAAGATAGGCGATGAAGCAATGGCCGAAATAAAGACCAAAAACGACGGCTGCTACGGCTGTATGACCAAGTGCGGCCAGGTGCGCGAGGTAAGCGGAGGCACCTATGACGGTGCCACAAGCGAAGGTCCCGATTATGAAACCATCTGGTCTCTGGGGGGCAATCTGGCTAACACCGATATCGGCTCGCTGATAGCCGCCGACTCCCTCTGTGACAAGCTCGGCATGGATACCGTCAGCACCGGCAATTCCATCGGCTTCGCCTACGAGCTCTTCCAGCGGGGCATTATCACCAAAGAAGACACCGACGGCCTGGAGCTCAACTGGGGCGACCCCGCCCCCATGATGGCATTGCTGGAAAAAATCAGCAATCGCCAGGGCTTCGGTAAGCTGCTCGGTGAAGGCACCAAAAGGGCGGCGGCGCAGATTGGCAAGGGCGCCGAAGACTACGCCATACAGATTAAGGGGCTGGAGCTGCCCGCCTACGAGCCCCGCGCCGTCAAGGGCTACGGGCTAATCCTGGCCACCTCCAACATAGGCGCCAGCCACATGTATGGCCGCCCCCGCGACGAGCTTGCCGGCAAGAAGGACAAGCTGACCGAGGTCGACAAGGGGCAAGACGCCGCCAGCGCCGAGATGTCCCAGGCGACTCAGGACTCGGTCATTCAGTGCGCCTTCAGTCCGGTCACCGGCTTTAATGCCCAGCAGCGAAGCGAGTTGCTGGTAATGGCTACCGGCTTTAAGGAGTTCGCCGACCCCGCCTACGTGGAAAGGATAGGCGAAAGGACGCTATGCCTGGAGCGTTGTTTCAATGTCCGTGAAGGCTTCAACCGCAAGGACGACACCCTGCCCAAGAGGATGCGCACCGAGCCGCTGCAGAACGCGGGCCCGGCCACGGGACAGGTATTTAAGAACCTGGACGGTCTACTTGATGAGTATTATGATGCCCTGGGCTACACCCGAAACGGCATACCTTCCGCGGAAAAGCTGAACCAGCTGGGTCTGGGAGACGTTGCCAAGGACATTGAGAAGCTGACAAAGTAGGCCGCTTTCAGGTCTGTCCTGGCTTGATTTAGCCGGGAAGGTTATAATAATGGCTGCTGGGAGTCGCTAACCGGTACGGGAAACGCTGATGGTTAACTATGAGACGGTGCATATTGCCATAGCTCCTCCGGCCCATCCTGATGAAAAGCTGGTAAGCAGCGTCGCCGTTGTTATCAACAAAAGCCCCACCTATACCCGCCTGCTGCTGGCCGGGGAGGTACCCAAAATCATCGCCCACGCCGAAAACCCGCCGGCGGCCGAAGCGATAATAAAGAGTTTGGGCGAGCTGGGGCTGGTAGCACTTGCCTGCCCGGACTCCGAACTCCGCCAGTTTTCCCCCATCTTCGAGGCGCAAACCCTGGAACTTAGCGAGCAAGAAGTCCTCTTCCGGGATAATACCGGCGTCGAGAAAAGGATGGCTGCCAGCGACGTCTTTTTGATTCTAATCGGCCGGGTGGAAAGCTCGACGGAGGTGAAGACGACCAGGTCCCGGATAAAGTTCAGCTGGGGCGGGACGCTGCTTACGGGCGGCATCCCCGTTTTTCGAAGGGTCAAGCAGACAACCACGGATAAGTCCAGCCAGGCCGAGGACTTCGCCCGGCTTTATTACCGAAAATCGGCTGAGCCCGGCGTAGAGCTCTGGCAACACGACCTGAATTATTCGTTCCTGGGCGCCGAGCGCGCCGCTTCCTCCGTCCTGAATTTCAGCACCCTGGTGCGGCGGCTCCGCGAGGTATTCCCCGAAGCGATTTTCGATGACAGGCTATCCAAACCCCTGGTCCTGGCCGATTCTTCCAGCTGGCAGGATGCTGAGCTAAACTGCAGGTTAATCTACCTGTTCCACGCAATGCAAATAGGGTAGGATTAGCTGGCGCCCTTAACCGAAAGGGTGCGCCCGCAGTGGGGGCACTTTACGTTGACCCCCTTGAACTCGGGGGAGACCCTCAGCTTGGTGCCGCAGGGGCAGTTGACCGTCCGGTATTTATTGAGCCGCCACATCATGTCGGATGTCTCCCGGGCGCGTTCGACCTTCTGCGGTGATTTTTCCGCCGTCTTCGCCTCGGGTGACGGCGCCCGCAGGGCGGTAGCGCCCGCCATCTTATCCAGCGCCAGCGCCGAGGCGGGGGCGATACCCGTCTTGGCCCCCCTCGCCTCCCGGTAGGCTTGGTCGTAGTCGGAGAGCGAAGCCCCCGACATAGCGCGCAGGATGCGTATCCTCTCCGAGATAGGCGGGTGGGTGCTGGTGAGGTTGCTGGCGGCTCTCCCCTTCTGGCGGAAGGGATTAATGGTATACATGGGAGCCGTCGCCTTGTTGGCCGATTTAAGCTGTACGGGCGAAGCGGAGATCTTCTCCAGGGCCGAAGCCAGGCCCTCGGGGTAGCGGGTATAGAGGGCGGAAGAGGCGTCGGCTAAATATTCCCGCTTCCGGGAAATGGTGAAGTAGATAATCTGGGCTAAAATCGGCGCCAGTATCAGCAGGAAAATGCCCACGGCCAGGACTATTAGCCCTCCCGCGCCACCTCCCCCCGAACTTCGCCGGCCGGCGCCGCTGAAGAATAATACCCGCGTGGCGTACCAGGCCAGGATAACGATGGTGCCCAGCATGACGGCGCATATCGCCATCAGCAGCACGTCGCGGTTCTTGATGTGGGCCATCTCGTGGCCGATTACGCCCTGGAGCTCGTCGCGGTTGAGCTTGGCCAGCAGCCCCGAGGTGACGGCCACCGACGCCTTGCTAGGGTCGCGCCCGGTGGCGAAGGCGTTAAGCGCCGGGTCGTCGATGATATAGATATCGGGCATCCTCTCCAACCCCGAAGCGATTTTCATCTCCTCGACGATGTTATAGAGACGGGGGTTGTCGTCGTGGCCTATCTTGCGGGCGCGCGACAAACTCAGCAGGATGCTGTCGCCCTGGTAAAAGGCGAGCAGGGCTAGTATGCCCCAGACGATAAGGGCCAGAATAAGCCCGATGATGGCGTTGTCGAAGAAGAAATAGCCCAGGGCATAGCCAATCAGGAGCAGGATAATGGCCATGCCCGCGGTCAGGACTACCGAACGCCATCGATTAGCGCTAATCTGTTCCCACATATCTTAAGTCGCTCTATCTTATGTAAAACTAACCTTGGGCGCTTCCCTCTCCTCGGTCACCGTGACCTCGAAGAACTCGCCCATTTTGAAGTTGGTCATGGCGGCGACCACGTTGGAGGGAAACATCTGGACCTTGTTGTTCATCCTCAGCACGGAATCGTTGTAGTACTGGCGGGAAAAGCTTATCTTGTTTTCCGTCGAGGCCAGCTCCTCCTGGAGGGCCAGGAAGTTCTGGTTCGCCTTGAGGTCAGGGTAGTTCTCCACCACCGCCAGCAGCTTGGAGAGAGCGCCGCCCAGCGCGTCCTCCGCCTTGGAACGGGCGGCGGCACCGGCGCTGGCCAGGCTCTGCGCCAGGTTGCGCGCCTTGGTCACCGCCTCCAGCGTCTCTCTTTCATGTATCTTATACCCCTTAACCGTCTCCACCAGGTTGGGGATGAGGTCATGGCGCCGCTTGAGCTGGACGTCGATCTGCGCCCAGGCGTTGCGCATCTGGTTGCGCAGCCCGATCAGACCATTGTAGGTGACAATGAAAAAGAGGAAGAGTAAGACCACGATACCGCCGATAATATAGATGGCTAACCACATAGCAACCTCCTTATATGTTGCCTTTATTTGAAACCGGGGCTAAAAAGCCCGGCTATTTTTCGGCCTTAAAGGTATCTCCCAAAAAGCTAAGCACGCGCTCTTCGGGTCCCGCTTTAGCGCCCGCATTCAAAGCGCACTGCTCTATAATCTGGTGCACCTCGCCGCCGTCAAACCAGAGCCCGTCCCCCCACGGGCAGAAATCGATGAGCACCTCGGGTTCTTTGCCAATATGCACCTTTTTCATCTTGCGCCCGCAGATGGGGCAGCGCCGCTTTTTCTCGCTGGTCTCGGCGTCGGGCAAATCCATTATCTTCGCCAGGGAAAGGGCACCGCTTTCCAGCCCCATTCTCTCCAGCATCAGCTCCAGTTCTCCCGCGTCGAACCAGACCCCGCCGCATTTGGGGCAATGGTCCAGTTCGATCTTATCTTGCTCGACTACTATCATGACCTCACGGCAGGTGGGGCAAATCATAGGTCACTCCTTTAAGAGCAATTTTACCACAAATGAGGGGAAAGTGTAGCCGCCGTTAAAGCTCCTTAATCAGCTCCCGCACCCTGTCCTTGATTTCGTCCCTTACCCTTCTGGCTTCCGCCAGCGGCCGTCCCCTGGGGTTGCCCAGCGCCCAGTCCTCGACGTCGCTAAGGAGGGAGGGGCAGGCGCTCTGGACGTCGCAGCCCATAGTGATAACCCGGTCGGCTTCGGCTAGCATCTCCGGGGTCAACAGCTCGGGCCTATGGCCGTCGAGCTCTATGCCCGCTTCCCGCATTATCTTTATCGTTCTGGGGCTCATCTCCGGCTCGGGCCGGGTACCCGCCGAAAAGGCTACCGCTTTACCTCGGGCAAAGTGGTTAAAGAAAGCCTCCGCCATCTGACTTCGGCCCGCATTGTGCACGCAGACAAACAGTATTTTCTTCATTTGACCTAAAAACAGTATAAAGCAAACAGGTGTAACTTAGCCACTCAGGCCAGCTACCATATTCCGGGCAGGAGAGCGCGGCGTTTAGGGGGATAATCGGGGAAATGCTGGCGGTACCAGGCGTGGTGGGAACGGGCGCGGGGCACTAGATTAGCCGCCGTCCAGACAGCGAAGGCCAGCCCCGGCAGTGACCAGGTCGCCACCGCCCAACCCAACCAGATAATGACCTCGCCGAAGTAGTTGGGGCACGATATCCAGCGGTAAAGCCCGCCGTAGGGAATCTTGTAACCGGAGTCAGCCGACTGGCTCAGGTTGCGCAGGACGTTGTCGGCTAGTCGGTTGATGATAAAGCCGACAATAAAGAGCGCCACCCCGACGATAAACCGCGGGTCGCTGAGCCACTGGTTGGAGTAGCCGTCGGAGAAGGCGAAGATATAGCGGCCGTTGAGGTAGCCGTTGACCAGATTGAAGAGAAAGCCGAAGCCGACGATGAGCAACGGCATCCCCAGGCGGTGGCGGCGCAGGCTGAAGGGGTAGATAAAAGCGCGGTGCAGGTAGTGCGCTTCCCACAACCCCAGAAAGACCAGCGTGGTGATGGTGTTGGCGTTGCCGCCGATAAAGAAACAGACGGCGAAGGCCAGCGGCGCCGCCGCTTCCATGATAACCCAACCCAGCTTGTTGTTGACGGCAAAGCCCCAGCCGCGGCGCACATAGCGCCCGTAGGGGGCGGCAAAGAACAGCAGCGATAGGAAGACGGCGACCGCCAGCACAAACCAGCCGATGATGAGGCTGTTGAAGAAGGTCAGTTCGTTCAAGATGTCTCCGTCTTTTCCCGTTTCAGGGGACGGGTAAGCTTGCCCGCCGCCTCGAACCACTCGAGCGTATCGATAAGCGTTTCCCGGAACGGGCGCGGGCGGTAATCGAGTTCTTGGGTCGCTTTCTGGTGGCTTATGTGGCGGTGGCCGCGCAGCGCCTGCAGAGAGACGCTGGTATAGAGGGGCCGCCGCCGGGCCAGGCGGTCGAAGGTGGTGATAAAGGGGGCGCCGATCCGCGCCAGCCACATCGGGAAGACAGAACCGGGGGCTTTGACACCGGTCAGCTCTTCGGTCATTTTAGCCACCTCGCGCAGCGACAGCCAGTGCCCGGAGAGGAGGTACTTGGCTCCGGTGGGGGCTACTTCCTCGGCGCGCATCGCCCCTTGGACGACGTCGCGCGCGTCCACCCAGTCAAAGCCGCCCGTAACCAGGGCGGGCAGCCGGCCGTTGGCCAGCTTCAATAACGCCTCGCCGAAGTGCGACGGCCTGTAGTCGTGGGGACCGACAATGGCCGTGGGGCTGATGATAACAGCGTCCAGTCCCCTTTCTATCCCCCGGCGAATTTCCCCCTCCGCCGCCGCCTTGGAGCGGTCGTAGGGCGGGTAGTGGCGGGATTCCACCAGGGAGTTCGATTCGTCGACGGGGATATCCGTAGCCGTATCGGTCAGGGTGTGGATGGAGCTGAAGTGGACGAGGCGGCGCACGCCGCGGCGCAAGCAGGCTTCGACCACGTTGCGGGTGCCGGTAATGTTGACCGCCTCCAGCATTGACCAGGGGTCGGTGGAGATGGAGATACGAGCCGCCAGGTGATAGACCACCTCGGCGCCCTCAAAGGCCTTGAGCAGGGAATCGGGGTCGCAGATATCGCCCGAAACGACCTCTATATCCAGCCCCTCCAGCGCCCTTCGGTCGAGATGGACCAGGGCGCGCACGGGGCGCCCCTGAGCCGCCAGGGCATGCACGAGATTAGCGCCGGCATGTCCGGCGGCGCCGGTTACTACAATCATTATTGCCGACAATTATATCAGAAAACGTCCGTCGGTTGACAACGCGGCAGCGTTGGTATAGAATAATTATGGGCATAAGACCAAAATAACCAGCAATCCTTGCCAGTTAATGGGCTTATGACTTAAAAGATAAGGATAAAGGCTTATGGGAAGACAACCTCTCTGGCGACGGGTGGACTCTGTCCCCCGGGTGAACTATTTCAAACCGGCGGGCGTGCCCATGTCCGACCTGGAAGAGGTGCGCCTCTCCGTCGAGGAAGCCGAGGCGATTCGGCTGAAGGATATCGAGGGTCTGGAACAGGACGGCTGCGCCCAAAAGATGAAAGTATCGCGCAGCACCTTCGCCCGCATACTACTCTCGGCGCGGCAGAAGATGGCCGACGCCCTGCTCAACGGCAAGGCGATAAGAATCGAGGGCGGCAACTACGAGATGTCGGTGCGCCGCTTCCGCTGCGACAACGGCCACGAGTGGGAAGTCCCCTTCGAAAAAATGATAAAGGAGCCGCCGGAGCTTTGCCCCACCTGCAGCACGGCCGACATCGTGGCGCTCTGGCCTACGGGCCGCGGCCGGGGTATGGGCGGCCGGGGCCGGCGAAACTGGCGGCGCCCTACCGAATAAGAACTATGAAAGTCCTTGATGATTTGATGGCAACGCTGGACACGGACGCGGAAGTAAAAGACATCCGAATGGGTCTCTTTCACACCGCCGTCCTGACGCGTAACTGCGGGCTGGCGGCGACGCTCCCCCGCGACGCCCTTAAGCAGGAGCCGCCCTCGGTCAAAGAACCGGGGCGTCTTCTGGAGAAGAGCGCCTCAGAACTGGCTCGGATGGCTTACTCGGATAACATACTCGAAGCCGCCATCGGCATGGCCGCCATCAACTCGCTGCTTGAGGTTAACGATAAACAATGCCGGGAGCTTAATGCCAGCGAGATTATCGCTGAAAAGGGCAAGGGCAAAAAAGTGGCCATTATC
The DNA here is from genome assembly GCA_964587415.1 of uncultured Dehalococcoidales bacterium. GTDB lineage: Bacteria > Chloroflexota > Dehalococcoidia > Dehalococcoidales > BS750m-G39 > E44-bin88. Next base: position 22,633 of record CAZPLG010000002.1, read on the forward strand.
GGTCATTTCCCCTTTGTTCCCCGCCTGCGGGAGGTGGTGGCTGAACTCTGGGTAATCGAGAAGAACCCGCGCCCGGGCGATTTCACCGAGGACGAGGCGGAAAATCTCGTCCCGCAAGCCGACGTTGTCGGCATAACCGGGACGGCTTTCACCAACCACACCATCGAGAAGCTGCTAAAACTATGCCGCCCTGAAGCCTACGTGGTCACCGTCGGCGATACCGCCCCCCTCTCCCCAGTGCTCTTCGACCACGGCATTAACGCCATATGCGGCACTAAAGTTACCGACCCCCGGCTGGCGATGAACTGTGTCAGCCAGGGGGCGACCTATCGACAAATTAAAGGAATCCGCCAGCTAACCATGGTTAACTAGCGGGAAGGAGGCAAAAATATGTATAACGGAATGGGACGAGGCAGAGGTTCAGGACGAGGCATGGGCGGAGGTATGGGCTTTGGTTTTCGGGGCGCTTCCCCTCCCTGGCCCTATGTAGGTAGAGGTAGAGGCGGACTGCCGCGCTGCGGCTATTTCCTGAGCGGCGCTGGCGCGCCCCCGCCCGCTTTCTACGGCCAAGCCGCTGCCCCGGGATACACACCCTTTACGCCCCCGACCAGGGAAGAAGAGTTCGACTACCTGAAGAACCAAGCGGAGGCGATAAAAGGGCAACTGGAGCAGATTGAAACCAGAATGCACGAGCTAGAGGAAGAGAAAAAGGGATAAGGAGGCACTTTATGAAAATCGCTATTTCAGCTAACGGCCCTACCCTCGATGCCGAGGTAGACCCGCGCTTCGGGCGCTGCCAGTATTTCATTATCGCCGACCCGCAAACGATGGAATTCGAGGCGATTGATAACGCCAGCGCCATGGCGGGCGGCGGCGCCGGTATCTCCGCCGCCCAGATGGTCGCCGGCAAGGGCGTGGAGGCGATTATTACCGGTAACTGCGGCCCCAACGCCCACCAGGTTCTGTCCGCTGCCGGCGTAAAAATGATAACCGGTGCGTCGGGGAAGGTAAAAGACATCATCGAAAACTACCGCGACGGCAAGCTCAAGGCCAGCTCCCAGCCCAACGTGCCCGACCACTTCGGCATGGGTGGAGGTGGGGGCGGAGGCATGGGCGGTGGCATGGGACGCGGCATGGGCGGAGGTGGAGGCGGCATGGGCGGTGGAATGGGACGAGGCATGGGCCGGGGTATGGGCAAAGGCATGG
>CAZPLG010000002.1:23938-26889 GCA_964587415.1 uncultured Dehalococcoidales bacterium
GGCATGGGCGGTGGAATGGGACGAGGCATGGGCCGGGGTATGGGCAAAGGCATGGGTCGCGGCATGGGCTTCGGCATGAACCCGCCTATGGCTTCGGCAGCCCCACCCCAGAGCCCCGCGCAGGAAATCGGGACGCTCAAAGCCCAGTCACAGGACTTAGCCCAGCAGCTCAACGAAATCCAGCGCCGTATTGAAGAACTGGAAAAGAAAGATAAAAGTCCAGGGGAATGAGCATGAGGATCGCCATAGTTCCAAATTTCGAGCAACTGAGAGTTCTGGTTAATTACGACGGGCAGGTGACTCCGGGCACTCCTGTCTCATCCCTACCGGCACTGTTTACACCCTGGCCAGATGCCCGGGAGAAAGGGTTTGCCGAAATAGATGTGGAAGGTGACACGCTGAGAGCATTGCTTGCCGAAGTAGGGTCTTGTTACAAGCAAGCGGGTGTTGATTTTGAGCCGATTTGCCCCATAACCAAGGATATAAAACTAGATTACGACGTGTTTGTTAACGGCCAGAATTATGTGCTTTTAAATCACGGCCTTGAGTCAAAGCTAAAGGATGGGGACGAGGTGAAGATACAGTCAGACACACTGGGGCATTGTTAATGGTCACTACGTATGGAGATAGGTTTGAAGTTAGTCAGTTCACAGGGGAGGTGTAATTATGCCTAGAGGAGACGGAATGGGACCTCTCTGGGGAAGCGGACCCGGAACGGGTAGCGGAGGGGGCAGGGGCAGGATGAAGGGCAATCGCCCCGGCGCCGGCCCTAGCGGTGAATGCGTATGCCCCGCCTGCGGAACAAAAGTAGCGCACCAGAGAAGCGTCCCCTGCTACGATATCAAATGCCCCAAGTGCGGGGCCAAGATGACCAGAGCCTAAATGATAATATCTATCGCCAGCGGTAAAGGCGGCACGGGTAAGACGCTGGTCGCCACCAGCCTTGCCCTAGCCCTCAAGGATAGCCAGAAAGTCAGGCTGCTCGATTGCGATGTCGAGGAGCCGAACGACCACGTGTTTCTTAAAACCAATATCAGCGGCAGCGAGCCCGTCTTCATACCCGTCCCCAAGATAGACGAGGCCAAGTGCACCCGCTGCGGCCAGTGCGCCGAGGTCTGCGCCTTTAACGCCATCGCCGTCCTCGGCGAGCACGTGCTCACCTTTCCCCAGCTCTGCCACGGCTGCGGCGCCTGCAGCTATCTTTGCCCCGAAAAGGCGATATCCGAGGAAAAGAGGGAAATGGGCGTAGTGGAGTGGGGCGGGGCGGACGGCATCGATTTCGTTCAGGGTAAGCTCACCGTCGGCGAGGCCATGGCGCCGCCCGTAATCAGGACGGCAAAAAGGCATACTGATAGCGACGGTATAAGCATTATAGATAGCCCGCCGGGGACATCCTGTCCCGTGGTGGAATCAATCGAGGGCAGCGATTTCTGCCTGCTGGTAACCGAGCCCACTCCCTTCGGACTCAACGACCTCGTACTGGCGGTGGGAACGGTGAGGCAGCTCGGCATAGCCTGCGGGGTCGTCCTCAACCGCGCTGGCGTCGGCGATAACAGCGTTGAGGACTACTGCCGTAGAGAGAACATACCTATATTGCTCACCATACCCCTGGATACCGAAATCGCCCGTCTGTACTCAAGGGGCATAACGCTGGTCGAAGGCATGCCCGAGTGGAAAGACAAATTCGTCGGGCTTTTCGAGGGAATTAAGGAGATAGTGGATGCGAGAAGTCGTAGTCTTAAGCGGTAAAGGCGGCACCGGCAAGACCAGTATCGTCGGCTCGCTGGCGGCTCTGGCCAGCGGCAAGGTGCTGGCCGACTGCGACGTGGACGCCGCCGACCTTCACCTGCTGCTCAGCCCCTCGGTAAAACAGGAAAACGAGTTCTGGAGCGGGCAGGTGGCTCAAATCGACGAGGCAAAGTGCACCCAGTGCGGGCTTTGCCAGGAATTATGCCGCTTCGACGCTATCAAGGACTATAAGGTAGACCCGATAGCCTGCGAGGGCTGCGGCTTCTGCTCGCACATATGCCCGGAAGAAGCCATAACCATGCGGGAAAATATGTCCGGGCACTGGTTCGTCTCCGATACCAAATACGGGCCCCTGGTCCACGCCCGGCTCGGCATCGCCCAGGAGAATTCGGGCAAGCTGGTGGCTCAGGTAAGGCAAGAGGCAAGGCGAATCGCCGAAGAACAGGGCTTGGAATACATCATCAGCGATGGGCCTCCGGGCATCGGCTGCCCGGTTATCTCTTCGCTGTCGGGAGCCAGCCTGGCGCTCATGGTTACCGAGCCCACGCTCTCCGGGATACACGACCTGGAAAGGGTGCTCGGCGTCTGCCGCCACTTCGGCGTGCCGGCCATGGTCTGTATCAACAAGTACGATCTAAACGAGGAGAATACCCGCCGCATTGAAGACTATTGCCGAAGTCAAGAAATCAAGCTGGCGGCGAAAATCCCCTTCGATAATGCTGTAACCGAGGCCATAGTCCGCGGCGTGCCCGTGGTGGAATACGCCGACGGCGCGGTCTCGCGGGAGATAGAGGGGCTGTGGGACGTTATCTCCCACCCCTAAAACGCTTTGTAGTACGAATTATAGGAGGTTTCTAGATGAGGTATGCCGTACCGATAAGCGGTGGCATGTTGTCGGCTCACTTCGGCCACTGCGAGCATTTTGTCCTGTTCGACATCGACGAGCCGGGGAAAAAGATTATATCTAAAGAGCTGGCGCCTTCGCCGGAGCACCAGCCCGGGCTGCTGCCAGCCTGGCTGGCCGAGCAGGGAGTCTCGCTGGTAATCGCCGGCGGCATGGGCTCCCACGCCCAGAGCCTTTTCCAGCAAAACCGCATCGGCGTCATCATCGGCGTCAGCGAGAGCGACCCGGAGAAGGCGGTACTCAGCTATCTGGAGGGAAATCTGGATAGCGGCGATAACATATGTGACCACTAATAGAA
>CAZPLG010000002.1:26989-34005 GCA_964587415.1 uncultured Dehalococcoidales bacterium
CTGGATAGCGGCGATAACATATGTGACCACTAATAGAAATGGAGAAACACCGTGTCGTCATCATGGGATAAGTTCGAGGAAATGGTTAGAGCCAAGATGCTCGAGGTCTATTCGGAGGCGGTTGTCGAGCACAGCATGAACCCCAAAAATATGGGGGAGATTGAAGGCGCCGACGGCTGCGCCAGGGTTACCGGCCCCTGCGGCGACACCATGCAGCTATGGCTCAAGCTAAAAGGGGAGACTATCCAGGAAGCCAGCTTCCTCACCGACGGCTGCGGCACCAGCGTCGCCTCGGGCAGCATGGTAACCGAGCTGGCCAAGGGCAAAAAACTCGGCCAGGCCCGGAAGATAAGCCAGGAAGATGTCCTCAACGCCCTGGGCGGCTTGCCCGAGGAAAGCGAGCACTGCGCCCTGCTGGCGGCGGACACCTTGAAGGCGGCCATCAGGGACTACCTGGCCATGAAGAAGGAGCCCTGGAAAAAGGCTTACCGCGAGCACTAACGAGCACGATTGGAGACAGCAGTTAATGGCTAAGGAAAAAATGTTATGTCCCTTCTCCGGGAAATTATGCCAGGAGTGTCCCCTTTACCGCGGCCGACACTACTACCTGTGTTTCAGCAAGAGCTACCGGGGGCACCTGGAAAACGCGGGCGAGACCGCCGAAGAAAGCAACCCCGCCGAACCGGTCTGGGAGCCCGCCGAGATGCCCAGCGCCGTCGACCCATTTCTGAGACCCATGGCGGACATCCGGGATTAAGGAGCATGGACACTGACACTAAGGAGAAGATAAAGAGAATCTACCAGGTCCTGCCCCAGCGGGACTGCGGCTTTTGTGGCCTCGATAGTTGCGGCAAGTTCGCCAGAGCCGTCGCCGAGGGCAGAGCTTCGCCCTTCGGCTGCAAGCAGAACCCTATGGCGGGTTACATCATAAATGAAATCCTGGGAGCCGGGGTGCCAGCGCACCATCACCGATTACAACCCGCTCTGACGGAGGGGCTGAAGCAGGAAGTGCGGAAGCTATCCGAGAACGTGGCTGACATTCTGGTCAGGATTGAAAAGCTGAAAGCAAGTAGATAACCGGGCAAGGATGAGTGCCCGATAGACTGTATTATGCTAGAATGTAGCTGCCCATGAAAGCGGAGCTCTCCAAAGCACTGGCTGAAATCGTCGGCTCGGACTACTTCTCCGACCGCCCCGAAGAGCTTTATCTCTATTCCCGCGACCCGGGTGCCCAGCTGCCGCGCAAAGTCGATGGCGTCGTCATGCCCAGAACGGTGGACGAGGTGCAGCGGATAGTCGCTCTGGCCAACCGGGAAAAGCTCGCCCTGACCCCGATGGGGGCGGGGCTGACCCTTTCCGCCCTGAACGTGCCGCTAAAGGGCGGCATCGTCCTCGACATGAAGCGGATGGACAGTATACTGGAGGTCAACAAAGCCAGCCGCTACGTCCTGATTGAAGCCGGCGTCACCCAGGCGGCTCTGAGCGCCTACCTGGAGAAGAACCACCCCCGCCTCCAGCACTCCACCCCCGAATCGCCCCCCACCGCCACCATCGTGGGCAACATCCTGATTCACGGGCACGGCCACCTCACGCCGAGATACGGCGTCAACTCGCAGATGGTCAACGGCATGGAGGTGGTTCTGCCCACGGGCGAGGTCTGCCAATTAGGCTCGGGCTCGATAAGCCCCAACTGGTTCAGCCGCGATCCCCTCCCCGACCTGATGGGTCTTTTCTTAGGCTGGCTGGGAACGACGGGAATCGTCACCAAGCTATCCCTCCAGCTTTTCCCCAAACCCGCCTTCCGAGACCTGCTGTTGTTCGTCTCCGACAGCGTGGAGCTGATTCCAGAGCTTATCGCCGAGTTCAGCCAGATTAATCTGCTGGAAAACTGTTTCATCATCACCCAGGAGAAGCCGAGGTGGGCGCAGCGCATATACTACATTATCGTCGTTTCCGGCGAATCCCAAGAGGAATTCGAGGTCAAGAAGAAGATGCACGAGGGCATCTTCGAGAAATACAAAGTGGAGCCCGTGGCTGAGGAGAAAGCGCTCGCCGCATTGCGGGAGCGGTTTCTGGGTGTGCCCCCCTTCGCCGCCACCGCCGCCGATTTCAGGAAGGGCGGCGGCTTCGAGTACACCGGAGCCATACTGCCCATAGAGGTCATACCCGAAGCCTGGCGTAAAGGTATCGAGATTGCCCACAAACAGGACTTTTTATACCAGCTGGGCATACAGCTATTGCCCAACGGGCACAGTGTCATGCTCGCCTATTCATATGCCTTCAACCGCGCCCAGGCGGATGAGTTCGAGAGAGCCCGAAAGGCACTGGACGACACCAACCGCCTGACATTGGGGCTGGGCGGGGTGGCCTGGAAGCCGGAGCTGCCCGCCCAGAAGCTCATCCTGGAAAGGATGGACGCCAACACCCGCCAGCTGATAAAGCGGGTAAAGAAGATGCTCGACCCCAACGACATCATGAACCCGGGAAACTGGGAGGTGGCTTAAATCTCGCTACAGGATTATAAAGAGGTCATCCACCGCTGCTTCGGCTGCGGCTACTGCCAGCTGACCCTTGATTACTCAGCGTTTAACTGCCCCATCTATAACAGATTCCGTTTCAAGAGCGGCTCGCCGGGCGGGCTGCTCTGGCTCATTCAGGCCTGGGCGGGGGGAGAAATCGAGTGGTCGGAGTCGTTGGGCAGGATGCTCTACGCCTGCACGAACTGTAATAACTGCGCCCAGAGCTGCAAGTTTCCCTTCAACAAGGACATCGTCAACATGATAAACGCCGCCCGGGAAGATATGGTCGCCGAGGGGCTGGTGATGCCCCGGGTAGCCCGTTTCTTCCAGAACATCGAGGCTTACGGCAACCCCTACCGGGAGTTGAGGGAAAACAGGGGGCGGTGGGCTGAGGACATTGAGGTAGAGCCCTACGCGGGGCAGGAATACCTCTTTTATGTCGGCTGCGTAGGCTCCTTCGACGAGAAGGGGCAGCGGGCGGCTAAAGCGCTGGGCGAGCTATTGCTTAAAGGCGGCGTTTCCTTCGGCATTTTGGGTCCCGCCGAAGAGTGCGACGGCAACGAAGTTCACATACTGGGCGAGAGCCGTATCTTCGGTATGCTCCGAGATAAGAACACCGAGCTTTTCCGGAAGGCGGGGGTAAAGAAGATTATTACCCTTTCCCCCCACTCCCACCATGTTTTCGGCAAAGAGTACCCCGATGGCTTTGAGGTGTATCATTATACCAGCGTCCTCAGCGAGCTTATCGAGCAGGGCCAGCTAAAGCCGTCGGCAAAGATAAATCTTAAGGTAACCTACCACGACCCCTGTTTCTTGGGCCGGCACGCCGGCGAATACGAAGCACCGCGCCAAATCCTGAAGGCAATTCCCGGTGTCGAGCTGGTGGAGATGGCCAGGAACTGCGAAAACTCTTTTTGTTGCGGCGGGGGCAGCGGCAATTTCTACACCGATTTCTTCGGCGGCGGCGAAAACAGCCCCTCCCGAATCAGGGTGAGAGAAGCCGCTGAGACGGGGGCTGAAATCATAGCGGTAGCCTGCCCGTCCTGCGCCGTAATGCTCGGCGAGGCGGTAAAGGACGAGGGGCTGGCCGAAAAGATGGCGGTCAAGGATGTCGCCGAGATTTTAAGGGAATCCGTTTAGCCCCGGAGGCTTTAGCCACCCGACCACAACGTTTTCATCGTCTGACGGCGAGATGCTATAATGGCAGGGATGAAGCCAGACGAAAAACTGCTAAAGAGCTACTCTAACCCCCCGCTCAAAGAGCCCTTTCTGGTGGCGGCGGGGCCGGGCACCGCCAACGTGGGCTTAAGGACGGTCAGCTACCTCCAGGAAAAGCTGGGGGCGGAGCTTTTCGCCGAGATTGAGCCTGGCGACTTCTTCACCCCTCCCTATAGCTTCACCTTCCGCGACGGGCTCATCGAAACCGCCCCCATAGAAGCGGGGGAGCACCAGCCCCACAACCGGTTTTACTACTGGAAGTCGGGCCAGAGCCACGACATCATATTCTTCACCGGCGATACCCACCCCCTCCCCGGCAAGGTGCCGGAGCTGGCCGGCTATGTGCTGGAGGTAGCTAAGGGTTTCGGGCTCAAACGGCTGTATATGCCCGGTGCTTTTCTGGCCGATATCCACCACTTGAGCGAGCCTACCCTCTACGGCTCGGCAACCAATGACGAACTACGGCAATACCTCCATAGCCGCCACATCGTAGACGCCCCGTCGATGAACATCGCCCATAACCTGAACGCCTGGCTGCTGGGCATGGCTAAGAGCAAGGAAATCGACGCCATCGGGCTGGTCAGCGAGATACCCACCTATAAGCCCGAGGAAAGAAACATCAGGGCCTGCCGGGTGCTGGTCAGGGCTCTGCTCCAGATGCTCGAAATAGAAGCCCCCGACCTCTCCGACCTGGATACCCTGCTCGCCGAGGAGGACAAGCGGACGGAGCTACAGCTCGGCGAGCTGCGGGAATCCGCCGACGAAAGAGTCATCGATTTTCTCCACTACCTCGACGTGCTGGCAGAGCGCGAGCAACAAGCGTCTAAAGACAGGGGACTGCTGCCCTCTGAACTAGAGCTACCCGCGTCGCTCAAATTCATCGAGGAGCTTTATGCCCAGGCTAAAAGCGACCCGGAAAAGGTGGGGGAGCTCAGGCTGGCAGTGCAACAGCTGGGAAGCTCGGACCGCCTGTTGATAATGCGGAAATACGGCGAGGAAATCATGGGCCTGCTGGGCTACCAGGTGTGACGCTGGCAGGCGTTCTTCTTAGTGAGGTGGGTGGTGTGGGCGGTACTGTACGATAGGTAGAACCTTTGAGTTGGTCTTTAGTCTCACCTAATTGTTCGTCGAGATGGGGGTAATCACACCGCCGGTGGGGGTGAATGTATTTGTCATTAAGGGGATTGCTCCAGATATACCCATTGAGAAAATCTTTAGGGGGATATTCCCCTTCATTATTGCCTTGATTATTTGTACCATTATACTGTTCGTTTTCCCCCAGATTGCCACCTTTTTGCCTGGTTTTGCCTGCTATTAGGAGGAAACAACGTTATCTCTGATACCTAAATGAATAATTTTTAGGTTGCTTCTGATTGGAAAGGAAGACGTTAGAGAAATGGCGGAGAAGAAGAACTACCGGGAACTAATACTTGAGTCACAAAGGGGATTATGGCTGTAGAAGGATTTACCGCACATAAGAAAGAAGACGTTTAGAAATATTATAAATTCAGATGGTGGCCCGGGATTACCCTTGGCGATATGTTTGATAAGGCCACTGATTTATACCCTGGTAAAGAAGCTTTAGTTGATGATAATAGTCGCTTAACTTATTCCCAACTTAGGGACAAGGTAGATAGACTGGCTATCGCCTTAATCAAGCTTGGTATTGAGGAACAGGACCGTGTTTTGTTGCAGCTTCCAAACTGGAGCGAGTTTGTTTACTCATACTTTGCCCTTCAAAAGATCGGGGCGATTGCTGTTTTATTAGTTCCGAGGCACGCCCAAACGGAGATTGTCCACCTTTGCCATCTTACGGGAGCAACAGCCTGGATATTGCCGGAGAAATACCGTAATATTGACTACATGCCTATTATAGAGGATGTTTTGCAGGCAAACCCACAATTGGAGCACATTATTTTGGTCAGAGGAAAAGAAAAGGAACGGTTCCCTAACCTCGAAAAGCTGATACAGAATGCTGAGTTGAGCGAGGATAGTATTCACGAACTTGCTGATAGAAGGCCTGACCCAATGGAAGTTGCACATATGGGACCAACTGGCGGCACCACAGGTTTACCCAAGGTAGCTACACGCACCCACAATGACCTTATTTGTGATGTTGAATACAAGGCCAGGGCATGGGAATTGAAGAATAATGACATATGCCTAACTATGGCTCCCGTGGGGCATGATATGACTTTTACTGTTAATATTTGTGGCACTATTTTTACCTTTGGCAAACTGGTTCTATTGGATTCTACTATGCCAGAGGACTTCTGTAAGACAGTTCAAAGAGAGAAGGCAACCTGTGCCGTCACGGTTCCCGCCCTAGCTACAAGGATTGCCAATTTTGAGGGCTTGAAAGATTACGAAATGAGTTCTTTATTAAAACTGCATGTTGGTGGTGCTCCCAGCCCGCCTGATTTGGTCAGAGCGATCCACGAAAAGATTGGCTGCAAGTATGTTATTGGGCTCGGTTCGACTGAAGGCTTGAACTGTATGACGAGGTTGGATTATGACCTAGATACCATCTGCAGCACCTCGGGAAGACCTTGTTGCCCTTACACTGAATATAAAATCATTGACCAAGCTGAAAGAGAGCTGCCACTAAACACAGATGGAGAACTAGTAGCCAAGGGGCCAGACGTGTTTAGCGGTTATTTTAATGCCCCTGAGGAGAATAGGAAAAGCTTCACCGGGGACGGATTCTTCAAGACTGGCGATTTGGCAACTATCGATGATTTGGGGAGAATTAAGATAACCGGCAGGATTAAGGATATCATTCTCCGAGGTGGTGAAAATATAATTCCTGCTGAAATCGAGAAGTTGATTATTACTCACCCGGGCGTTAAGGATGTTTCAGTAATCGGTATGCCTGACAAGGAATTGGGAGAAAGGATATGTGCTTATATCAAGCCTGTATCGGGGGCGAACCTTAGTTTTGAAGAGATTATCTCATTTTTGAAGGGTAAAGCGGCTTCCGTGCTTCAGTTACCGGAGAGAATTGAGTTTATTGACAGCATCCCGTTAACGAAAGTGGGCAAAGCAGATAAGAGAGCCCTGAAAGAAGATATTAAAAGGCGCCTTGGGATAGCTTAAACCAGATAATATATTGAGTTAAAGAAAGGGAGGAATTTATGGCGAAGAAGACGAACGCGGTAATTGTTGGTGGAGGGGTGAGTAAATTTGGCGTAAGACAGGCAACCTTATTCGATATGGTTCAGGAAGCAGCCAAAGCCTGCTCTGATGACATTCCGGCACTGAAGCCCGGAGACATCGATG
>CAZPLG010000003.1:0-8292 GCA_964587415.1 uncultured Dehalococcoidales bacterium
CTAGCACTGACCACATGCCCCATTGTTTACCGCAGCACAAATTGGCTTTTTGTTAGTTGGCAATGTACTTGCAACATTCGGGTTGGATTCAAACTAACGACCTTTGGGTAGCGGGCATGAAGTTGCGTTATATATTCACCTATCTTCTTCCCACATGCTCGATTGCAGGAAAGTCGCCAGATTTACGTCGCTGTTGGTTATCTTGAGCTTTCGCCGTATATGTTCCCGGTGGCGGTTAATCGTAGCTGCGGATACTCCTCTTATCTGAGCTATTTCCTTGGTTCTCAATCCATTCCGAATCATGTTGCAGATGGCAATTTCCGTCGGTGTCAGCGAATGGTATGAATTCGACAAATGGCTGATAAACGGTGACGTGATTTCCTCAAGGTTAGTCTGGAGCATCTCCACATATTTTAGCTGAGTCGGGGGTAGTTGCAGGGCTAGGGCTTGCAGTATCGGTATCAAGATTTTTTCGGCGTTGGTCTTAATATCCCGCTGGATTTCCTGTTTCTCTTGCTCAATCCGGGCCAGGACTATCCGCATAGCGGTGTTGGACTCCTGTAAGGCTTTGCGTTCCAGAGTCAACTGTCGGTTGGTCTCCTGCAACTCCAAATCCGCTGATATTCGGGTGGCAATGGTGCCGATCTGCTCGGCCACCGCGTCCAACAGGGCACGCTCCTCTTTCAGAAAGGGGCCCTCGTCAGCCGGCGGGCATTCCTCTAGGTAGAAAATGTCACACTCACCCACCACCTCATGATACATGTAAAGCCGCGACGACTGCCGCCAGTTAGTCACCTTGAACCTATCGCTGGTGTAGGTCTTTCCCTTAAAAAGCATCCGGGCGCAGGTGATCTCCGGATACTGCCAGGAATAGGGCAAAAAGTTCACCAGCTCCTGCAGAAGAGCGTCAAGAGAATACATATGGCGCTCGGCCAATTGAGAGACCCCGTAAAGGCAGTTCAATTCCTTGATGCGCTCGCCCAGCGCGGCTTCGACCTTGTCAGGCTCGATTTCGGTGGGAAACGGGATCCGCCACAAAAGGGCCAGGTCTTTAGAGGGAAAAGGCAGACGCGGACCGTCGGTTGGGGACGGAGAAGGCTTTTCATTTTCCATTGGATTTCTCCCCCTGACTGCCTATTTTTTGTAGGCAGTATAAGTGCATTTATTCAGTATTTACATCATTCATCCTATCAGGTACTTTAAGAATAATCAAGCGGACTCTCGACCAAAGGAGGTTAAAATGCCCCCCCAAACTCTCGATCAAATCCTGGAAGGACGCCGAAGCCAACCGAATCAACTGATTGAAGTGCTCCATGACGTTCAGAAAAATTACGGTTACATTCCCAAAGAGGCCATACAGTCCGTTTCCCAAAGTCTCGGAGTGCCGCTTATAGAAGTCTATCGGGTGGCTTCCTTTTATAAGGCCTTTCGCTTAAAGCCATCCGGCAAGAATGTTCTCACCATGTGCATGGGCACGGCATGTCACGTGCGGGGCTCCCATCTTCTCCTCGACCAGGCTACCGGCCAGCTCGGAGTTCAACCAGGCGAGGTGACCAGCGATGGTCTTTTCTCCATCGAGCACGTCAACTGCCTGGGTGCCTGCGCACTGGGACCAATCGTTGCCGAAAACGGGTCCTATCATCACCACATGACGCCCGGCAAGCTCCGTAAACTCATCAAGACACTCGGCCGCCAGGAAACGGAGGATAATCACGATGCCCAGGCTAAATAGTCACCGCGAACTGGAACACCTGCGCGAGCGGCTCCGGGAGCAACGGCAAAACATTACCACCACGGTGATGGTCTGCGGGGGCACCGGCTGCCGGACATCTAATTCCCAGGCGGTCATTGACGCGGTCAGGGACGAACTATCCAGCCAGGGGTTGGATGATAGCGTGCGCCTGTGCGTCACCGGCTGCCACGGCTTTTGCGAACAGGGCCCCGTCATCATCATCGAGCCGGGCAACATATTTTACTGCCACGTTTCGCCGGAGGACGCCTTCGAAATCGTTTACCAGACCGTGATGAAGGGCGAAGTTATTGAGCGCCTGCTCTATGAGGACACTGTATCGGGCGAAAGATTTAAGACCGAAGCGGAGATTCCCTTTTACAAGGCGCAGGACCGGCGGATACTATCCCAGAACCGCCTGGTTGACCCCTGTTCTATCGAGGATTACATCGTGGCTGGCGGCTATTCGGCTCTTCCCAGGGTGCTTAATGGTATAGCGCCGGAGGAGATTATAAATGAAATTAAGTCGGCGGGGCTACGAGGGCGCGGCGGCGGCGGCTTCCCCACGGGGAGGAAGTGGGGCGATTGTATGGAGGCGCCCAGCGACGAAAAATATGTAATCTGCAACGCTGACGAGGGCGACCCCGGGGCCTATATGGACCGGTGCGTGCTTGAAGGCAATCCGCACCTGGTTCTGGAAGGCATGATGGTTGGCGCCCGGGCGGTCGGTGCCCGTAAGGGCTATATCTACGTCCGCAACGAATACCCGCTGGCGGTCAAGAATTCCCGGATTGCTGTAGAACAGGCCCGTGAACTCGGCCTCCTCGGCGATAATATTTTAGGCTCGTCCTTCTCATTTGATGTCGACATCGCCCGGGGCGGGGGGGCCTTCGTCTGCGGAGAATCAACCGCCCTCATGGCCTCCATAGAAGGCAAGGTTGGCGAACCCAGAGCCAAGGATGTCCATACCGTGGTGGACGGTCTTTATCACAAGCCCACCACCCTCAACAATGTAGAGACCTGGGCCAACGTCCCAGCCATCATCCTTAACGGCTCTTCGTGGTTTGCCTCCAAGGGGACGAAGGCTAGTAAGGGGACCAAGATTCTGGCCCTGACCGGCCGTATCAAGAACACCGGCCTGGTTGAAGTGGCCATGGGCACGTCAATCCGTGAGGTGGTGTTTGACATCGGCGGCGGCGGCGCCAACGGCAATTCGATAAAGGCTGTTCAGACCGGCGGACCATCGGGCGGGTGTCTGCCGCTGGATAAGTTCGACCTTGCCATCGATTTTGACGTGCTTGCCGAAGCCGGCTCCATGATCGGTTCGGGCGGTATGGTGGTGATGGATGAGGAGACCTGCATGTTGGACGTGGCCAAGTATTTTCTGACCTTCCTGCAGGACGAGTCGTGCGGCAAGTGCGTGCCCTGCCGGCTTGGGATTGACCGCATGCTGGAGATAATCACCGATATCACCGAAGGCCGCGGCAGAATGGAGCAGCTTGACCTCCTGGAGGAGTTGGGCGATACGATTTCCCAGACTGCCCTGTGCGGGCTGGGCAAAACAGCGCCCAATCCGGTGCTCTCCACCCTGCGCTATTTCCGCCCCGAATACGAAGCGCACATCAAGGAAAAGAAGTGCCCGGCCGGGGTGTGCAAGGCTCTGATTACCTACTGGATTGACCCGGATAAATGCACTGGCTGCGGTGTCTGTATAAGCGGGTGCGTGCACGAGGCCATCACCGGCGAGAAAAAAGAGGTTCACGTTATTGATGCACAACTCTGTCAGAAATGCGGGATCTGCCGCAGCGAGTGCAAGTTCGATGCGATTCAGGTCGTTTAAGAAAACGAGGTGTTGAGATGCTGCAATATGTCAACGTTAACATAGACGGGGCCACCGTTCGCGCACCCAGGGGTACCAGCGTTCTCGACGCCGCCATCGAATACGGCATCTGCATTCCCCATCTGTGTCACGTCCCCTTTCTATCCGATATCGGCGCCTGCCGGCTGTGCATCGTAGAACATGTGGTCAACGGTTATTCCAAAGTTACCACCTCCTGTACCCTGAATGTGGAGGAGGGGATGGTAATCAGGACTAATACGGATAAGATCCGCAGACTGCGCCGCAACCTCGCAGAGCTGCTGGTGGCCCAGGCCCCCAACTCCCGCGCCATTCAGGACATCGCCCTGCGCTGCGGGGTCAAGGAGGTCCGTTATCCCTTCCGGAATGAGGACTGTGTTTTATGCGGACGCTGCGTGCGGGTTTGCACCGAGATCTGGCAGGCCCGGGCAATAGGCTTTGTCGGACGGGGCAAGGACCGCCACGTGGACTTCCCCTTTGGCATCCGACCCGACTTCTGTAAGCAATGCGGCAACTGCGTCCAGATTTGTCCCATGACCATTCCTCCCTGCGACGGCCCCATGAAGCCCGGGAAGGAATACCTCTGCCGAAAATGCGAATCACAGCTTATTGACGAGACGCCGGGCAGTTGCTCGTGGTGCAAACTGGGTGAAGGCTTCGGCTGCGGACGCTATGTTGGGGTCTAAAGTTAGAAATTGCCTCAACCTATACACATCTAATGACCGCACACTAGCTGGCCAGCCTTGCTGACCGGCATAGCGTAATAGAGGATGTAGTAAGTAGCTGTAGTAGTCAAGGGTGCTGTTCGACTTCCCTTCGGCTCGGAGCGAAAAGAGGAAACCATCTACCAGATCACGAAGTCTGATGTCTACATTATGTTTCACCTTTCATTGCGGTCGGCCCTAAATTCTTTATTTTCGACCTATGCAAGTCGTCGCCTCTAGACTTGTCCCAGCTTTGTCGCTATAATCTAGGCAAGTCGTCGGTCAGCTTTGTGGAGCGGGTGAAGGGATTCGAACCCTCGACGTCTTGCTTGGGAAGCAAGCACTCTGCCGCTGAGTTACACCCGCCCGAACAGACTATATTATGCCCCGCCGCTAATTCCGTGTCAAGATTGCTTAATCGCCCTGTTTAGCTTACTATATCTTCAAATGCCAGAGAGTAACCTGCTAGCGACGGATATCACCCGTAAGCTGAAGACGGACTTTATCGGGCGGAAGGTTATCGCCTACCCCAGCCTGACCTCGACCAACGATACAGCCAGGCGCGAAGCCAAAAAGGGAGCCCGTGAAGGCACCGTTATCCTGGCTGAGGAGCAAACGGCGGGGAGGGGGCGGATAAAGCGTGCCTGGCTCTCGCCCAAAGGGAGCATTGCCCTGTCTATCATTCTCCACCCCACCCCGGCCCAGCTACCCTTCCTTATTATGGTAGCCTCGCTGGCTGTCGCCCGCTGCATCGAAAAGGTCGGCGGATTAGAGACGCAGATTAAGTGGCCCAACGATGTCCTTATCAACGACAAGAAGGTGTGCGGTATCCTGATTGAAAGCGATGTCAAAGGCAAGGCTGTGGACTACGCCATCATCGGCATCGGCATAAATGTCAACCTCAAAACCGCCGATTTTCCCGAAATCGCCGCCACGGCGACCAGCCTCTCTCATGAGCTGGGGAGGGAGCTATCGCGGCGGGAGATGATACGCTGCCTGCTGGTGGAAGCGGAGAATTTATACCTGGCGCTGCCCGAAGGGGATATCGTTTTTCGGGAGTGGCGGGACAGACTGGTGACGCTGGGTAAAGAGGTCGAGGTAAGCTCGGGCAAGACCGGCTACAAAGGCATAGCCGAATCGGTAGCCAGCGACGGCAGCCTGCTCCTCCGTCAGCCCGACGGGAATTTAATGAAAATCGTGGCCGGTGACGTCAGCCTGCGCCGCTAAATAAAGTCCTCCCCCGAGCCCGCCGTGCGGGCTCGGGATTTCAGCTGGCCTTAAGATAAGCCAGTATTTATTTCTTCTGCAAGAACATGCTGATAAGGTCCATAGGCAGGGGGAAGATAATGGTGCTGTTGTGCTCGGTGGCTATCTCGGTCAACGTTTGCAGGTAACGAAGCTGCAGCGTCGTCGGCTCCCGGGCGATAATAGCCCCGGCCTCAGACAGCCTCTCGGCAGCCTGAAACTCGCCGTCGGCGTGGATAATCTTGGCCCGCCTCTCTCTCTCCGCCTCAGCCTGAGCCGCCATCATCCGCTTCATCTCTTCCGCCAGCTCGACCTCTTTAATCTCCACCGTGCTGACCTTGACCCCCCAGGGGTCGGTGTGCTCGTCGATTATCTTGGTCAGCGCCTGATTAAGTTTCTCCCGCTGGGTTAGCAGCTCATCCAGCTCCGATTGCCCCAGCACGTTTCGCACCGTGGTCTGGGATATCTGCGAGGTAGCGCGGATGTGGTCTAAGACCTTGACCACAGAAGCCTCGGGGTCAACCACCCGGAAGTAGGCGACGGCGTTTACCCTCACCGTAACGTTGTCCTTGGTGATAACCTCCTGCGAAGGGACATCCATAGTTACCACGCGGAGGTCAACCCTGACCATGCTGTCAACGAAGGGAATAATGAGAAATAAGCCCGGTCCCTTGGCTCCGACCAGCCGCCCCAGGCGGAAAACGACTCCCCGCTCGTACTCCTTGACAATCTTTATGGTCATGGGCAGAAGTATGAGTACAACTAAAGCAATGACACCGTAAATAATTGGGTTCATTTAGTTACCTCCTCTGTTTCTTTCTTGACTACCTGTAATTTTAAACCATCGACCTTGGTGACAATCACCTCCTCTCCAACTTTCACCCTGCCCTGCTCCGATATTGCCGCCCAGCGTTCGCCCTCAATAAGGACGATTCCCTTGGGGTCGAGCACCGTCTCCACCTCAGCCGTCTTGCCCACCAGCTCTTCCCGGCCGGCCTCAGCCTGCTTGCGGTGAGCGATGACTACACGCTGGACGACAAAGGTCAATAAGGCGGCACCACAGATAATGACTACGACAATCAACCAAGCGTCCATTTTAGCGATTACGACTCCTCAACAAATAAGATTTTGGGGGCAGTCTATTTGCCCCTGGTTCTTTTCCTGGTTACATACAGCTTTAGACCGTCAACCTTGGTTATAGTCACCTCCTCCCCCGGTTTCACCTTACCCTTCTCCACCACCGCCGTCCAGCGTTCGCCCTTAAAGAGGACTATCCCCTCGGGTTCCAGGGCGGTCTTAGCCACGGCGGTCTTGCCCGCCAGCTCCTCCCGGCCCGTGTACGCCTGGCGGCGATGGGTACGGACTATCCGGGTGATTACGAAAGCGAAAACAGCCGCCACGATAATGGCGATGGCGGCAATCAGCCAGGGGTTTACCTGAAACAGCGCGCCCGACTCGGGGAATAGAATCAGCGAGCCGAGGACGAGGGCGGTTATGCCCCCGGCAGTAAATATGCCGAAGGTGGAAGTAAGCACCTCCCCGATAAACAGCCCGAAGGCGAGCAGGATAAGCAGTATCCCCCCCAGGTTGGCGTCGAGAACGCCCAAGGAGTAGAAGGCGAGCAAAAGGCTGATGGCGCCGATAATACCGGGGAAAAACGTGCCCGGGCTGTAAATCTCAGCGATGATGCCGATGCTGCCCAGGCTGAGCAGTATATAGGCGATGTTAGGGTCGCTGATGGCGTGCAAAAAGCCCTCAATAAGGCTCATGTCGTTGCGAGTGGTGGCGTAGCTCGAGGTATCGAGGGTGACCTCCAGGCCGTTGGCCAGGGTAAGCTCCCATCCATCAATCAGGGCGATAAGCTCGTCCAGGGTATTCGCCCTGAGGTCGATGAGGTTGGCTTCCAGGGCATCGACATCGGTAAAGGACTTGCTCTCGGTCACCGCCAGCTCGGCTTCTTCTATGTTGCGGCCTCGCTCCTGGGCGATGGTCCTCATCCACTTGGCCGAGAACTCGACTATCTTCTTCATCTGGTCTTCGGGAATTTCCTCCCCACTCCCCGACACCGGGTGGGCGGCGCCGATGGTGGTACCCGGCGTCATCGCGGCAATGTGCGCCGATAGAGTAATAAATGTCCCCGCCGAAGCCGCCCAGGCGCCCCGCGGGGAAACATAGACGATGACGGGCACATCGGCGTTCATAATCGTCTGCACTATTCTTTCCGTCGAGTCCAGCAGGCCTCCCGGCGTGTCCAGCTCAATGATGCAGGCCAGCGCGTTCTCGTCTTCGGCTTTTTCGATGCCCCGCTCGATGTAATCAGCCACCACGGGCACAATAGTGCCTTCGACATGGAGAATGTGGATTGACTGGTTGGCGGCTCTGGAAGTGAGCGGCAACAAAGCGCCCACCATTAAAGCCAGGAAGAATACGAGGCCGAGGGCTCTAAATATAACTCTGCTCATGCGCCCCTCAAAATAATAGAATAGACCCAGCCCGGTCAACAGGGAGTAAATGGAATTATATCTTGGTTGCCCTACTGTTGTAAACAGTGGCACACCCTCTTTGTTAGCGCAGGTTATTACCACCCACCCCGATTTTATCTATTCCCACCCCCCACTCCACCTTTGTTTGCGTGCGTTTTTCAGACCCCCCCCACCCCCCCCAAGTTGGGGTTAAACCCCGAGAAATTAGTGAGGGGGGGGACCCCCCACCCCCCCAAGGGGGGGTTTTAAAGGGGGCAAACCCCCCATATAACA
>CAZPLG010000003.1:8302-33796 GCA_964587415.1 uncultured Dehalococcoidales bacterium
CCACCTTTTTTTGCGTGCGTTTTTCAGCCCCCCCCTACCCACCCTTAGAGGGGATGCACCCTCTAGAATTCCTTCGGGGGGTACGCCCCACACCACCATTTAGGGGGTTTGAAAGGGGGCAAAGCCCCCTTTCTACCTTAAAAGGGCGGCGGGCGGGAAAAGATATAAAACGGGGTGGGGTTACGAAATCCCTCTCTATCTCCCTTTACTAAAGGGAGAGGTACTGTGACGGGGTGGAGAGAGAGAAATCTATAGAGGTGACACCTCTATAGGGTGGGTATGGTGTGGGAAATAAAACTTTGGGGGGGTGGGGGCTAAAAAACCCCCTACGGTTGAATAGCTAGAGTAGTAGTGCTAAAATTTACCAACTATGAAAATCCAGAGGTCTAAAGGCACCCGCGACCTGTCCCCGCAGGATATGGTCAGCTTCCGCCTCATCGAAAGCGCGTTCAGGCAGTGTTGCCTGAAGTGGGGCTACCAGGAGGTGAAGACGCCGACCCTCGAATATCTACACCTCTTCACCGCCACAGGCACGCTCACGCCCAGTATGCTGTCCAAGGTCTATTCCTTCCTCGACTGGGATGGGTGGAGTGGGGAGAGGGTGGTCTTAAGGCCCGACGGCACCATCCCCATCAGCCGACTCTATATAGATAGTATGGCCGAAGAAAAGCTGGCCAAGCTCTTCTATGTGGCCAATATCTTTATGTTCGAGGCGACGGGAAAGAAGAGCCGGGAGAGGTGGCAGTGCGGGGCGGAGCTTATCGGCGCCAGACCGCCGCTGGCTGATATCGAGCTGGTAACGCTGGCGCTGGAGGTCCTGCGAGAGCTAAAAATCGAGGGCATTGAGCTCAGGGTATCGCACGCCGGCCTGATAAAGGCGTTGCTGGCCCGTCTGGGTTTGAGCGCTGAGGAACAGACACGGATGTTCGACCAGATCCTGGACGGCGACATGAAAGCGCTGGACAAACTGAAGCTCAAGAGACCCGAGCTGGAGAAAACCCTGTCTTCCCTGCTAAAAATGAAGGGGAAGCCGTCGGGGTTCTCTAAAGAGCTTAAAGAGCTTTTCACCGAGGAGCTGCCCGAATGCAAGCCCTATATCGATAACTGCGCCAAGATTGCCGAGTTTCTGGAGGCTATGGGCTGTAAATACCAGATTGACATCGCCTCGGGGCGGGGCTTCGAATACTATACCGGGGTGATTTTCCAGATTTTCAAGGGCGAGGAGAAGATTGGGGGTGGGGGCAGATACGACGCTCTTATCCCCTCAATGGGAGGCAAGGATGTGCCCGCCTCTGGTTTTGCCCTCTACCTGGAACGCCTGATGGCCTTGATAAAGCCGAAGGCGCTGGCTGAGCCACAGCCACCGAGAATCTTAGTCCGAGCGGATGGGGAAAAAATCAGGGAGGGCTTTGATATCGCCAACCGCCTGCACAAAGCCGGCTACCGGGCGGAGTGCTATCTCGGCGCCCAAAAAGAGGCCGATTTCGACTGGACGGTGGATATCAAGGACAAGCCGAAACTCACGCTGACCGACCGGGCTAAAAAGCAAAAGGTAACGGCACAGACTGTCGATGAACTTTTATCCTTGTTAAAAAAATGAAGACAAACAATATAAAAATAGCCTTACCCAAGGGCCGCCTTCTGGGCGAGACCTCCACCCTGCTCCAGAGGGTGGGGTGGGGACTCGACGGCTACCACGAGCAGACGCGCCTCTACCACATCGAATCGAAAACCCTCCCCCGCCTCTCCGGACGGGTCTTCCACGAGAAGGACATACCCATCCAGGTCGCCATCGGCAACTACGACCTGGGCATCTGCGGCTCGGACTGGATTGAAGAGCTACTGGCCAAATACCCCAGCAGCGACCTGATGAAGGTGAAAAACCTGAAGTACGGCGAGGGCGCTCTCTACGCCGCCAGTGCGGCGGGCAAAGCCACCGTGGAATCGCTAAGAGCCAGACCGGGCACGATACGCATCGCCAGCGAATACCCCAACCTGGCTGAGTCCTTCGCCATCAACATGCAGTTAAGGCACTTCAGCGTCTTTCCCCTCTGGGGAGGCGCCGAGGTCTATCCGCCCGAGAGCGCCGACCTGGCGCTGGTCGGTGGCGCCGACGACGATTTCCCCTTCTCACTGGCGCCGATAAGCCGCGTCCTCGGCGTCAGCGCCTTCCTAATCGCCAACCGCCACAGCTGGAAAACCAAGGGGCTGGATAAAATGGTCGCCCCAATCGAGAAGGCGCTTATACCGGAAAAGGCGGCGCCAAAGGCAGAAAAACGTCAGCCGACGAAGGCAGTTCAGCATCCTAAAGTAGATAAAGACGTGGTACGCTTGGCCCTACCCGACGGGCACCAGCAGGCGCACACCCGAAAACTTCTGGACAAGGCGGGCATTCGCCTCGACGACTACCCTTCAGAGAAGGACAACCGCCGGCCCAACATTGACCGGGAAGGCGTCAGCGTTAAGGTAATCAGGCCCCAGGACATGCCGCTGCAGGTCGCCAACGATAACTTCGACCTGGCCATCACCGGCCGGGACTGGCTCACCGAGCACCTCTGCCAGTTCCCCTCCAGCCCGGTGAAAGAGTTAGCCAATCTAAAGCTGGGACGGGTCAAGGTGGTGGCGGTGGTCAGCCAGAATATGGATATAGCCGATATCCGTGACTTGAGTGAGTCCGAGCGGGCGCTGCCGCTACGGGTGGCTTCGGAGTATATCAACATCGCCGACAGATACGCCCGCGATAACCGCCTCAACCGCTATCGGCTGATTCCGACCTGGGGAGCCACCGAAGCCTTCCTACCCGAGGACGCCGACCTTCTCATTGAGAATACCGAGACCGGGCGCACCCTGGCCCAGCATAACCTGAAGATTATCGACACCCTCTTCGAATCGACGGCCTGCCTCATCGGCAGCGCCAGGCGGGTGGCCAGCCCGCTCAAGAAGGAGAGGATGGAGTCTATTATCCAAACCCTGCGTAGAGCCGCCGAGGAGATATGATGAGAATTATCGAAGGCTTTGAGAAAGCAAAGGCGCTGCTGGAACGGCAGCCGGGCACCGATTTCGCCCCCGACTCCCCCGCCCTGAGGCAGCGTATGAAACAAGTGTTCGGGTCAGAGATGAGCCCGGAACAGGCGGTGGCGCAGATAATCGAAGACGTGCGCGACATGGGCGACGCCGCCCTCTTCAGCTACACCCTTAAAATCGACCGGGCTAAGCTCAGCTCGCTTGAGGTCAGCCAGAAGCAGATAAAGAGCGCCTACATGGAGGTGGGCAAGGAGCTGCTGTCAGCTCTTAGATTCGCCGCCGAGCGCATCGCCTCTTTCCATCAGAAGCAGAAAGACTCTATCTGGAGCCTGGCCGCCAGGAAAGGCTTCGGGCAGCTGATACGCCCGCTGGAGCGCATCGGCGCCTATGCCCCCGGCGGCACCGCCAGCTACCCCTCGACGGTGCTGATGACGGCTATACCCGCCCGCATTGCTGGCGTAAAAGAGGTTATCCTGGCTACCCCACCCCACGCCGACGGCACGGTGCCCGCGCCGACACTGGTCGCCGCCGATATCGCTGGCGTTGACCGCGTCTTCTCGGTGGGCGGCGCCCAGGCGATTGCCGCCCTCGCCTTCGGCACGGAGTCTATTCCCCGCGTGGATAAAATCTGCGGGCCGGGCAATATCTTCGTCGTCCTGGCAAAGAAGCTGGTCTACGGCGCCGTGGGCATCGACAGCCTGCCGGGCCCCAGCGAGGTGCTGATTATAGCCGACAAGAGCGCCGACCCGGCTTACTGCGCCGCCGACATTCTAGCCCAAGCGGAGCACGACCCGCTGGCGGCGGCGATAATGGTGACCGACTCGATAGGGCTGGCCGCAGAGGTAGCTAAAGAGGTGGAACGGCAGATGAAGAGCCTGGAGCGCCGCGATATCGCCGCCGAATCGTTGCAAAACCAGGGGTTGATTGCCGTCGTCGACGACATCGGCGAGGCTATAGAGCTAGCCAATTTGTACGCACCGGAGCACCTTTCTCTGATGGTAAAAGGCGCCGAGGGCTATATCGAGCGCATAGCCAACGCCGGCTGTATCTTCATCGGTAACAGCTCGACGGTGGTGCTGGGCGACTATACGGCCGGGCCGAGCCACGTACTGCCTACCAGCGCTACCGCCCGCTTCAGCTCGCCGCTCAATATACTCGACTTCGTCAAGCTCATCAACGTGGTCGATGTGGACAAAGGCGCTCTTAAGAAGCTGGCTAAAGCCGCCGCCGTCATCGCCAGAGCCGAAGGACTGGAGGCTCACGCCCGGGCGGCGGAGAAGCGCTTAAAGTAAAATGTTGACAAATTATGTCAGCTTGTGCTAGAGTCCTAGCGAAATGCTAAATACTACCTTTCATAGCTATTATTATTACGCCTTCATATTTACCGGGCGCAGCCGAGCGCTTGGAGGGTAGTATACGAGAATAAAAACTAAAAAATAAAAAATCCCAAAACTCGAACAGAACCCTCCAGGCGGAGGGAATTTTGTTTATATGGGGATATAGAAAGGGAGAAAAAGGAATGTCTGGAGAAGGAATAACCAAGTTTATAAGGTCGGACCTGGCCGGCTTTGGCGGCTATGTCCCCAGCAAAGCGCTGGAGCTACTGTCCGAGAGGGTTAAGATGCCCATAAACGGCATCACCAAGCTGGACGCCAACGAGAACCTCTACGGCTGCTCGCCCAAGGTAAACGAAGTCCTGGGCGGCTACCCCTACCTAAACATCTACCCCGACGCCGGCCAGACCGAGATACGCCGACTGCTGGCGGGCTATACGGGCGTCGACGCCGAACATATCGTCCTCGGTAACGGCAGCGACGAGCTCATCGGCCTTATCTTGCGTCTCTTCCTCGAACCCAGCGACGAGGTAATCAACCTTGTGCCCACCTTCGATATGTTTCGCTTCGGCACTATACTCTGCAACGGCAAGCTGGTCGAGGTCCCGCGAGACGAGGAATACCGCGCCGATATCAAAGCGGTCAAGAAAGCCATCACCAAGAAGACTAAGCTGATATTGCTGGCTAACCCCAACAACCCCACCGGTACCCCCACCCCTCTGAAGGACGTGATTGAGCTAATAGAGACCGGTGTACCCATAGTGGCTGACGAAGCCTATGTCGAGTTCAGCGGCGAAACCGTTACCCCTTTCGTTACCAAGTATGATAACCTGATGGTCTTGCGGACCTTCTCCAAGTGGGCGGGGCTGGCC
Source organism: uncultured Dehalococcoidales bacterium (assembly GCA_964587415.1). Classification (GTDB taxonomy): domain Bacteria; phylum Chloroflexota; class Dehalococcoidia; order Dehalococcoidales; family BS750m-G39; genus E44-bin88. The sequence continues at coordinate 13,533 of CAZPLG010000003.1, forward strand.
GGCTTAAGGGTCGGCTACGGCCTTATGCACCCCGAGATTGTAGGATACCTGCAGACAATCAAACAGCCCTATAACGTGAATATCGCCGCCCGCGTGGCGGTGCGCGAGTCGCTCAAAGACATCGACTACCTGATGAAAAACGTGAAAGCCATCATCGCCGAGAGAGACAGGCTGTTTAACGAGCTGAGCAAGCTGGACTGGTTGAAACCCTTCCCCTCCAAAGCCAACTTCGTCTTCTGCCACGTGCTCAACGGCAAAGCCGCCCAAATTCAGCAGGCACTGGAGGAGCGGGGGATATTAATTCGTTACTTCGACATACCCCTACTGCAGAACTCACTCCGCATCAGCGTGGGGCGGCCCGACCACACCGATATCGTAATTAAAGCTCTGAAAGAGGTCGGGGGGGATTAATAAACGACCCGAAATGTGTTAAACTGGGGGCGAAGACTCTTCAAGGTAGTGAAGTGATGAAAAAGCCGAGAGCAGCCACTATTAAAAGAGAGAGCAAAGAGACTAAGGTCAGCCTGGAGCTGAACCTCGACGGCAGCGGCCAGTGGCAGATTAGCACCGGCATCAAGATGTTCGACCACCTGCTGTCGCAGATGGCGCAACACGGCCGCTTCGACCTCAAGATTACCGCCAGCGGCGACGACCAGCACCACGTTGCCGAGGATGTCGCCATCTGCCTGGGCAAAGCCCTGGGCGAAGCGCTGGGAGAAAAGCGGAGCATTGTAAGGATGGGCGATGCCGCCGTGCCTATGGACGATGCTATGGCGGCGGCAGCGGTGGATATAAGCGGGCGGGGTTACACCGTGCTCGACTTGCCCTTTACCGATAATGACATGCTCGGCTTCGCCACCGACCTCATCCGTCACTTTCTTGAGTCACTGGCTATCGAAGCCAGGCTCAACCTGCACGCCCGCATTCTCTACGGCAAAAACGACCACCACAAAGCGGAAGCCCTATTCAAAGCACTGGGGCGAGCCCTAGACATCGCTACCAGGGTCGATAACAGGCTTTCGGGCGAATTGCCCACCACCAAGGGCCTGCTGGAGGATTAGCGCTGAATCTATATACCCTAGCCGCCATAGTCCTGATACTTATCCTGCTCATACTGGGACTATACGTCATTCCCCGCTGGCGTTTGAAAAGAGCCACCCGACAGGTGATAGCTATTTTCCGCCGGAACAGCGCCCTCGACAAGAAGACGGCCAAGACGATTGACGAACTGGGGCTCAAGCCGCACGGTTTTGCCGAAGGGATGTTCCACGGGCGCGATTTCAAACCCTACGCCCTGGACGCGCTGGCTAAGGCGGGAATCGTAAAGAGCACCGAGGACGGTCGGCTCTACCTCGTCGAAGACAAGCTCATGGCTTCGGGGGTTGAGGGGCGCATATACTCCCGTTAACCCCTGGACTTACATCGGAAAGTTGGAGCTTTCCCAGAAGCCGTCCCAGTCTTCCTTGGCTATGCTCATTCCGGAAAGGACCTTGGCCGGTATCGGGTAAGAAACCGCATTATCCCTCTCCAGCTTCTTAACATGGCGGGCCATAACGAAGGTCAGTGTCTTTACATGCTCGTAGCTCATCCGAATCCGGGCTACCGTCTCCGGCGTCTTGCCGGGACCGGGCTCAGGGGGGCTCTTGGCAAAGTTAATCACCACGCCGTAGGGACCGCCGGCCATCATGAAGTGGTCTGAATAGTACTCGGGAATTTCTTTCTCTTCAGGCATATTACTTCTCCTATTACAAAATTTAGGGCTTAATCGCTAAAGTTTGTTGCCGGTCAGCCTCTCGTAAGCCCGCTCGTATCTCCGGGCGGTAGCCTCGATAACGTCCGGGGGGAGCATGGGGGCGGGGGGCTTTTTACCCCACCCCGAGCGGGCGAGCCAGTCTCTAACCGGCTGCTTATCGAAGCTGGGCTGGGACTGGCCCACTTTATAGAGGTCGACCTCCCATATACGGGATGAGTCGGGGGTCAACAGCTCGTCGATGATGAGCAGTTTATCGCCGTCCAGGCCGAACTCGAACTTGGTGTCGGCGATGATAATGCCCCGGGCGATGGCGTAGCCACGGGCGTAGTTATATATCGCCAGGCTCTTTTCCTCCAGCTCGCCAGCCAGGGACTCACCGACCATCTTTTTCATCTCTTGGCGGGACATGGGCAGGTCGTGGCCCGTTTCCGCCTTGGTGGTGGGGGTGAATAACGGCTGGGGCAACTCCTGGCTCTCTTTTAAGCCACTGGCTACCTTTAAGCTTGAGATAGTGCCCTTTTCACGGTATTCCTCCCAGGCCGAGCCGGCCAGATAGCCCCGCACCACGCATTCGACCATGATGCGCTTGACCTTTTTGACCACCATAGACCGCCCCGCCAGGTAAGATGGAGGGCTAACGCCAGGGGGCAGATAAGCTTTGAGTGAGCTAACATCGTCGATGGGCTCTATCATATGGTTGGGCATAAACTCCCTGGTCTGGTTGAACCAGAAGGCGGAGAGCTTATTGAGCACCTTGCCCTTATTAGGAATGCCACAGGGCAGGACGACGTCGAAGGCGGAGATGCGGTCGGTGGCGACGATGAGCAGTCGCTCGCCCAGGTCATAGCTATCGCGCACTTTACCCTTGACGAACATGGGCAGGGGTAGCTCGGTCTTCAGCAGAACGGAAGGATTATCAGCCATCATATTGAGCGGGGGGCAAACTCGGAAGGCCCCGCCATATCCCCTTGCCATTGAGACTCGGTTAAACCCAGGCGCCCGAAGATAATGTCCATATAGCGCAGGTAGTACTGCTCGTCGAACAAAGCCTCCAGCTCATCGGCGGGCAGGACGGCGCTAACCTCGGCGTCAGCCTTGAGCAGGGTCAGGAATTTCTTGCTCCCCTTCCAGGCCTTCATGGCGTTGCGCTGCACCATCTTGTAAGCCTCCTGTCGGCTCAAGCCCTTATCGATAAGGGCCAGCATCACCCGCTGGGAGAAGATTAAGCCCTTGGTCAGCTCCATGTCCCGCTTCATCTTTTGCGGGTAGACCACCAGCCCCTTCATCACCGAGGTGAAAATGTCCAGCGCGTAGTCCAGCACCAGGCAGGAGTCGGGCAGAATAATGCGCTCGGTGGAGGAATGGCTGATATCGCGCTCGTGCCAGAGGGCGATATTCTCCATAGAGGTCAGGGCATAACCCCGCACCAGGCGGGCAATGCCGCAGACGCGCTCGCAAAGCTCGGGGTTGCGCTTATGGGGCATGGCTGAAGAGCCGGTCTGGCCGCTGGCGAAGGGCTCTTCCACCTCCCTGATCTCGGTTTTTTGCAGCCCCCGAACCTCGGTGGCGAATTTTTCCAGCGAGCTGGCGATTATGGCTAGAGTGGTCACGAACTGGGCATGGCGGTCGCGCTGTAAGACCTGGCTGGAAATAGGCGACGGCGACAGCCCCAGCTTAGCGCAAGCCTTCTCTTCGACATCGGGACTCAGGGTGGCATAGGTACCCACCGCCCCCGAAATCTTGCCCACCGAAATCACCTTTTTCGCCTCAGCCAGCCTGTGCAGGTTGCGCCTCATCTCGTCCGTCCACAGCGCCAGTTTAAAGCCGAAGGAAATGGGCTCGGCGTGAACGCCGTGGGTGCGCCCTATCATGACGGTATATTTATGCTTAATGGCCTGTTGCGCCAGCACCGTGATAAGCTCCTTTATGTCCTCGCTCAGTATTTCCGCCGCTTCGAGCAGTTGCAGGCTGAGGGCGGTGTCGATGACATCGGAGGAGGTAAGACCGAGGTGGACGAAGCGCGATTCCTCCCCCAGGCTCTCGGATACCGAGCCTAAAAAGGCGGTTACATCGTGGTGGGTCTCCTTTAAGATTTCCTCCATGCGCTTCAGGTTAACCCGCGCCAGCTTTATCTTGGCAAGCTCTTTTCGGGGAATAACGCCCATTTCCGCCCACGCTTCACAGACGGCAATCTCCACCCTGAGCCACTTGTCGAACTTATTCTCGTCCGACCAGACTCGTTTCATTCGGGGCCTGGAATAGCGCTCAATCATGGCTTTTCCCCCTTGAGTTGGCTACGATAGTTTTCGTAGGCTTTTCTTATTTTATCATGCTTTATGCCCAGTATTTCAGCGGCTAAATAGGCGGCGTTCTTGGCGCCGGCGCTGCCGATGGCTACCGCGGCTACCGGAATGCCCGCCGGCATCTGGACTATAGAGTAGAGGGCGTCAACGCCTTTAAGCTCACCGCTGGCGATGGGCACGCCGATAACGGGCAGGGTTGTCCAGCTGGCCAGGACTCCGGGCAGGTGCGCCGCCCCACCCGCCGCCGCAATTATGACCTCGACACCCCGCTCCCGCGCCAAGAGGGCGTATTCCCGCGCCCTCTCCGGGGTGCGGTGGGCGGATATAACGTTAACCTCATGTTCGATGCCCAGGGCTTCTAAAATATTCAGCGTGGGCTTGATGGCTTCGGCATCGGACTTGGAACCCATAACGACGGCGACCAGCGGCATTTTTATCTACCTCCCTTTAAGGAGTGTGGGAACGCTATTACCATAATTTACTTTTATATAATAATGTAGATTTTATCTAATGTATATACTGTAACACCTTTTTATTACCCCATCAGGATGTTTACAGCTTGTTTGTAGCTCATCTCTTCGGCAAGAACCTCAATAATGGGGTTCTCCCTCTCACCGAATTTCATAGAGGGAAATCCGCTTAGAACACGGACATCATCGCCCTTTCTTATTATTTCTAGTAATTGTGCACTTGGAAATCCAAATAGCCTTCTACAATACGTATGTCTGCTTATGTAGGAAACACAATCTTTCCTTGGGTGCATATCTTGCATAATTAGATATATGGGTAGGTCAATAGCAACTCCATCATCAGCGACTGGGACGTTAATTCCCGAAATTAACACGAAAACCTTACTGGCAGGGTCTGGATGGCTAAATACTCCAGTCACCGCTGCCCACGATGTACCAAGCTCAGTAAACAGATTATTAACTTTGTCAGACAAAATTGCGAGCAACCCAATGTCTATCAAGTCATTTTGTGCCTCTGTCCATCGGAATTTTGAATCTAGGCAAACGACATTCACGCCAACCAAAGATGGTTGAGATTCTTTATTTTTAAACCACACAAAAGACAACGAGTCAAAAAAGAGAGAAAAAATGTTTGACAATGGTTCGCCATATTTCGGCCATCTATCTTTTTGTTGAGGATAAGGTATACCGCTTCCAATTTCAATCCAAAATATCTTACGCCAATACTTAAAGCTATCTATTCCATTATTCATAGTTCAGCCCTATTTTAACAAAGCGATGTCTTTACGGTAGTGGCAGCCTTCGAAATGGATGCGGGAGACGTTGGCGTAAACCTTTTCTCTGGCTTCGGCGAGGCTCTTGCCCCGTGCCATCACGGTGAGCACCCGCCCCCCGCTGGTCAATACCTCCCTGTCGGCACCAACCTTAGTCCCGGCATGAAAGACGGTGATGTCTTTATCCAGGCTATCCAGCCCGCTGATAGGAAAGCCAGTCTTATAGCTTCCGGGATAGCCACCCGAAGCCATGACCACCCCCACGCAGGCGTCATCGCTCCATTCCACTTTAATCTGGCCGAGTCGGTTATCGCTAACCGCCAGCATAATATCCACCAGGTCGGTTTCAATAAGAGGCAGCGTAACCTGGGCCTCGGGGTCGCCGAAGCGGGCGTTGAATTCCAGCACTTTGGGCTCACCATCGCCAATCATCAAGCCGCCGTATAGGATGCCCCTATAGGGTCTGCCCTCTTCGTGCATCGCCTTTACCGCCGGCATCATGACCTTCTCCTGCACCGTTTTGGCCAGGGCGGGAGTCAAAAACGGCGGTGGGCTGTAGCTGCCCATACCCCCCGTATTGGGCCCCTTATTGCCGTCGAAGGCGGGCTTATAGTCGCAGGCCGCCATCATAGGGACTACGCTGTAGCCATCGCTGAAGGCGAAGACGCTCATCTCCCGGCCCGACAGATACTCCTCGATGATAACGCGGTCGCCGGCGGCGCCAAAGGCTTTATCTTGCATTATCTTGGAGAGGGCACCGAGGGCTTGAGGTACAGATTCGGCGACAATGACCCCCTTCCCCGCCGCCAGCCCGTCGGCTTTGACCACGATGGGCGCTTTTTGATTCTGAAGGTATTCCTTAGCCTTTTTATAGTCGGAGAAGCTGGCGCTCTGGGCGCAGGGGATATCGTATTTCTGCATCAGCTCCTTGGCGAAGACCTTGCTCGATTCTATCTCAGTGGCCTGTTTGGTGGCGCCGAAAATCTGCATCCCCCGGATTAAGAACCTGTCGGCGATGCCCTCCGCCAGAGGGGCTTCAGGCCCGACCACGGTGAGGTCGATTCTCTTTTCCTCGGCTGTTTTAACCAGCGCTTCGATATCGGTGGGCTTGATGTCGAGGTTTTGGGCGATTTGAGCCGTGCCCGCGTTGCCCGGGGCGACATAGATTTCATTGACCTTGGGGCTTTGAGCCAGCTTCCAGACCAGCGTGTGCTCCCTGGCTCCGCCGCCGACGACTAAGATTTTTATCTACCTCACCCCCCTAACTTAGGTTGCCAGTTCTCTGCATCAATAGCAGCCAACGCATTATTAAGTAGTTCTTGTGTTTCTTCATCACTCAGCTTAAGCCGTTTCAGCAGTTTGTGGTGCTCTTTCGCTGCTTCAACTTTACACTTTTCATATTCCTGGAAGAGTTGGACTGTTCTATCAATTTCGTTTTTTGATACAGTAGGTATCGATACCCTCGCATTTTTTGCTTCATGAGCTGTTTTTACTGCCGCCCAAGCTGAGTATGCCAAATACATCCTGTGCCATGCTGAAAACGTGGATAGAGCTATATTAGGTACACGGGTCATCTTGTCTCGCCGTCTAACCGTCTCTTTTGCCGCAACATCAAGGCGCGAAACAGCTTGGCTAATTTCTTTCTGAAATTCTTGTGAACTAATCTGGGACGCATTTAGCTTAGTAGCAGCTTCAACCATAGCGTTTTCAAACGCCTCTCTAGCCTTCTGGTCGAAAGCCGCAATTTTGAATTCTTCTTCCAGATACGCTAAGCATTGGCGACGTTCATCATCTTGCATTACTTAAACCTCCTCCTATCCCTATTCCCACTCAATGGTTGAGGGGGCTTCGCCCCTTCAGCCTGCCGTTACTATGACCAGAGACTGCGGGATATATTGAGCACACCCGCAACTGGGTGAACGAGGCCCTCCCTCACTATGGCTCTTAAAACATCATGTCTGGCGATAAAGTCAGCCATTGGCGGGCTGTTTTTATAGTAAAAAGATACGAACCTGACACCCAAGCTATTGGGTAGCAGAACCTCATCCCTGAACTCTCTCAAGACGTCTATCTCCCGTGCCGTATCCGTCCCGTAGGCCGCCGTAGCGATAAAGCAAGCTTTGGGAGGATAGGCGTCAAGACCTTTCCACCAACCTTTTTCAGGTTCCCGCTGGTTCGGCAAAGCAAACCTCCCTTTTATTCCCACTCAATGGTTGAGGGGGGCTTGGAGGTTATGTCATATACCACCCGATTGACTCCGGGCACCTCGTTGACAATGCGGCTGGAAATCCGCGCTAGGACTTCGTAAGGAAGGCGCGCCCAGTCGGCGGTCATAGCGTCCTCGCTGGTGACGGCGCGGATAGCCACCAGGTAGCCGTAGGTTCTATAGTCGCCCATCACCCCCACGCTCCTGACATCGGTGAGGATGGCAAAGCTCTGCCAGAGCTGGCGATAGAGGTTAGCTTTCTTAATCTCGTTCATCACCACCCAGTCGGCCGCCTGGAGTATCTCAATCTTTTCTTTGGTGACCTCGCCGATAATGCGGATGGCCAGCCCCGGTCCGGGGAAGGGCTGCCGCCAGACCATCTCTTCGGGAAGCTCTAAAGCCAGCCCCACCTTGCGCACCTCATCCTTGAAAAGGTAGCGCAGCGGTTCGAGCAGTTTCAGCGTCATCCGGGCCGGTAAGCCGCCGACATTATGATGGGTCTTTATCTTGGCGGCGGCGCTGGCGGTGGAGGCGCTCTCGATAACGTCGGGGTAGAGCGTACCCTGGGCTAAAAAGTCGACCTTGCCTATCTTCTTGGCCTCTTCCTCAAAGACATGGATAAACTCCTCGCCTATCATCTTGCGCTTGGTCTCGGGGTCGGTCACCCCTTTAAGCCGCTTGAGGAAGCGAGCGCTGGCATCGACATAGACGATATTCATCCCCAGATTGAGGCGGAAGACGTTGAATGTCCTCTCCACCTCCTCACGGCGCAGCATGCCGTGGTTGACGAAGATGCAGGTAAGCTGGTCGCCGATGGCGCGGTGGATAAGGGTAGCCACCACCGCCGAATCGACGCCCCCGGAGAGGGCATTGATGACCTTGCCCTTGCCGACCTGCTCCTGAATGCTGGTCAGGCTGTCCTGGATGAAGTTGCTCATCGTCCAGTTCCCCTTGCAGCCGCAGACCTTGTAAACGAAGTTCTTCAGTATCTTCTTGCCCTCGGGCGTATGGGCGACCTCGGGGTGAAACTGTAGCCCGAATATCTTACCGTCTTTGCCAAAGACAGCCAGTGGCGAATTTTCGGTATAGGCTAAGTCGGTAAAACCCGGTGGGAGCTTTTCGATTTTATCGCCGTGGCTCATCCAGACCGGAGATGAACTGGGCAAATCGGCAAACAGGGGCGAATCGGCGGCGCTCAGGTGCAGGACGGCGTGGCCATACTCGTGCTTGGCGCCTGGCGTCACCTGCCCGCCGAGCTGGTGGGCAAGGACCTGCATACCGTAGCATATGCCCATTACGGGCAGTTTGCTCTCGTAGATGTAGGCTGGCGCCAGCGGGGCTTTGGGGGCATAGACGCTGGCGGGCCCCCCGGAAAGAATAAACCCCTTGGGATTGAGGCGGGCAATCTCTTCCCAGGGGGTATCGGGGTTGACCAGCTCGCAATAGACCTGGCATTCGCGCACGCGGCGGGCGATAAGCAGGCTGTACTGCGAGCCGAAATCGACGACGATGATGGCCTCGCGCTCGGCGCTGGGGATAGCGGCTCTGGCCTCCGCGGGCTGTTCGCCGCCCATCTCCTTGGCAATCTCCAGATAGGTGGAGACTTCAATATCGCCGCTGGTAGTTACGCGGTGGCTCTTCTTCGCTTTTTCTTTAGCCATTTTATTGAATACAGATTACCACTGTGACTGCTTTTGTTCAAGTGCTTTTAGCCTTGAAAAACTATCGAACCAGCGCATTTTCCTTTAGCTATACTCTATCACTATGCTATACTGTCAGTCAGGAAGAGGGCATGGGCACCAAACTTTCTTCATCCGTCCGGGAACAGGTTGAAAAGGGCATATCCATCCTCAAGGGGGGAGGGGTAATCGCCTTTCCCACCGACACCGTCTACGGGCTGGGCGCTGGCATCGCTATAAGCGCCGCCGTGGAGCGGGTCTACCGCATAAAAGAGCGTCCCCGCCATATGGCGCTGCCCCTGCTGCTGGCCGACCTCTCCCAACTGGAGAAAGTCGTTAGCTCGATACCAACGTCTGCCCTTCTCCTAGCCGAGAAATTCTGGCCAGGCCCGCTGACACTGGTGCTGCTTAAGTCGGATTCCGTGTCTGAAATCGTCAGCGGCGGCGGTGAGACCATTGCCGTACGCATTCCCGCCCACCCCATCCCCACCGCCCTGGCGCGGGGGGTAGGAACCGCCATTATCGGCACCAGCGCCAACCTGAGCGGGCAGCCCAGCGCCCTGACCGCCGAAGAAGCCCGCGCTCAACTGGGTAATAAGGTGGATTTGATTATCGAAGGCGACTGCCCCGGGGGCAGAGAGTCCACCGTCGTCGATTTGACCGGGAAAAGCCCCGTTATCCTGCGCCAAGGCGCGATATCGTTAGCAGAACTGAGGCAGATATGCCCCGACATTACCATTAAGGGAGGCTAAAGCGATGCGTATTGCCATCGGCAACGACCACTGGGGACTGGAGCTCAAGCAGGCTATCATCCAGATACTCGCCGACAGCGGCCACAGCTATGAGGACTTCGGCTGTCACACCCCCGACTCGGTAGATTACCCCGATTATGCCCGTGAAGTGGCTGAAGCGGTGGCCAGGGGTGATTTTGAGCGCGGTATTCTAATCTGCAACAACGGCATCGGCATGAGCATCGCCGCCAACAAGGTCAAGGGGGCTATAGCCGCCCTCTGCTACACCGCCTTTAACGCCCGGCGAACCCGCCAGCACCAGGACGCTAATATACTGTGCCTGGGGGCAGGTAAAGAGCAGGTGCAGGAACCGGTAGCCGAAATCGTCAACGCCTTCCTCACCAGCCAGTTCGAGGGCGGCCGGCACCAGCGACGGCTGGACAAGATAAGGGCTATAGAAGCCAGCCAGCTAGGCCAGCCTTGACATTTGTATAGCAACTGTGCTACTTTATCTGCACGATGAATATTGACCTTGTTATTCTGGTTATGCATACGTAATCCGGCCGGTGGGTCGTGTCTCACAGTAATTAGGAGCCGTCCCCACGGGACGGCCTTTTTTATAAACGAAAAAATCGGCTAACGAAGGGGGAAAATGAAAAGCGATACCGTCAAACGAGGCATAGAGCGTGCCCCCCACCGCGCCCTGCTGCACGCCCTGGGCTGGAGACGGGCCGACATCGATAAGCCCCTCATCGGTATCGTCAACAGCTTCACCGAGATTGTTCCCGGGCATATTCATCTGCCCCAGATCGCCCAGGCGGCTAAAGCCGGGGTTTTGAGCGGGGGCGGCATCCCCTTCGAGGTGAATACTATCGCCGTCTGCGACGGCATCGCCATGAACCACCCGGGCATGAAATACAGCCTGCCCAGCCGCGAGCTAATCGCCGATTCCGTGGAAACGGTGGTCGAGGCTCACGCCTTCGACGCGCTGGTCTTCATCCCCAACTGCGATAAGATAATCCCCGGCATGCTCATGGCGGCGGTAAGGTTGAACCTGCCCGCTATCTTCGTCAGCGGCGGCCCCATGCTGGCCGGCCGGCGTGAAGTCGACGGCAAGGTGGAAAGGATCGACGTCAACACCATCTTCGAAGCCGTGGGCAAGGTAGCCGCAGGTACAATGCAAGCGGAGGAGCTGGAAGAGCTGGAAGAGCTGGCCTGCCCCGGCTGCGGCAGCTGTTCGGGCATGTTCACCGCCAACACCATGAACTGCCTGACCGAAGCCCTGGGCATGGGGCTGGCGGGCAACGGCACTATACCCGCCGTCGACGCCCGAAGGACGCAGCTGGCTCAAAAAGCGGGGCAGCAGGTTATGAAGCTGTTAGCCGATGACATTCGCCCCCGGGATATCGTAACTAAAGAGGCTATCCATAATGCCTTTAGCGTAGATATGGCGCTGGGTGGCAGCACCAACTCCGTCCTGCACCTCATAGCCATAGCCCACGAGGCAGGGGTCGAATTCCCGCTGGCAAAGGTAAATGAGATAAGCCAGCACACCCCCCACCTGGCCAAACTGAGGCCGAGCGGAGAATATCACATCGAGGATTTAGACCGCGCTGGCGGCATACCCGCCGTAATGAAAGAGTTAGAAAGGCTTTTGTACTTAAAGGCAAAAACGGTCTCGGGAAAATCGGTGGCGGGGGTTATTGCCGACAGCCGCAACCACGCCAAGGATATTATACGGCCCTTTGCCCACGCCCATTCCTCTATCGGCGGCATCGCTATCCTCTTCGGCAACCTGGCGCCGGAAGGCGCCGTGGTCAAGAGAGCCGCCGTGGCCGAGGAGATGATGTTCCACCAGGGACCGGCCCGGGTCTTCGACTCCGAGGAAGAAGCCACCAAAGCCATCATGCAAAAGAAAATAAAGTCGGGTGAGGTGATAGTCATCCGCTACGAAGGACCAAAGGGAGGCCCCGGGATGAGGGAAATGCTTACCCCTACCGCCCTGCTCAGCGGCATGGGCATGGATAAAGAGGTCGCCCTCATTACCGACGGGCGCTTTTCCGGGGCGACGCGGGGGGCGGCTATCGGCCATGTATCCCCCGAAGCCGCCAGCCGTGGTCCCATCGCCGCCCTAAAGGACGGGGACATCATAAAGATTGATATTGCCCATCAGCAGCTCGACGTCGAGCTTTCCGAGAAAGAGCTGGCCGAGCGTTTGTCCAAGCTGGCTGAGTTCGAGCCCAGGGTAAAAAGCGGCTACCTGCGGCGCTATGCCGAGAAGGTAAGCTCCGCCAGCACCGGGGCAGTGTTCAGTTAATAAAGGAGCGTAACTTATGAAAATGACCGGAGCTCAGATAATATGCGAAAGCCTAGTAAAGGAAGGTGTCGAAGTTATTTTCGGCATCCTGGGCGGATCTCTTCTGCCGTTATATGACGCCCTACCCCATTACCCCCAGCTTCGCCATATACTGGTGCGCCACGAGCAGGGTGCCGCCCACGCTGCCGACGGCTACGCCAGGGCGACGGGGAAGGTGGGAGTATGCTTCGCCACCTCCGGACCCGGTGCTACCAACCTGGTAACCGGCATCGCCAACGCCCACCTCGACTCGGTGCCGATGGTGGCTATAACCGGACAGGTGGCGCGGCCCTTCATCGGCAAGGACGCTTTCCAGGAGGTTGATATCACCGGCATCACCCTGCCCATCACCAAGCACAACTACCTGGCTATGGATGCCGCTTCACTGCCCGGAATAATGAAAGAGGCGTTTTACCTGGCGAGCACAGGCCGGCCCGGCCCAGTGCTTATCGACCTGCCCCGGGATGTTCAACAGGAGCAAGCGGAATTCAACTACCCGGATAAGGTCAACCTGCCCCAGTACAAGCCGACCCTGCAGGGGCACCCCGCGCAGATTAAGAAAGCGGCCAAGCTGATAGGCGAATCCCAGCGGCCATTGATTATCGCCGGACGGGGAATAATTATCTCCGGAGCCTACGCCGAACTCAAGGAACTGGTGGAGAAGGCGCAAATACCAGTGGTGACTACGCTGCTGGGCACGAGCTGTTTCCCCGAGTCCCACGCCCTGAGCTACGGGATGCTGGGCATGCACGGCATGGCTTACGCCAACCTGGCGGTTGATGCCGCCGATCTTATTATCGCTATCGGCATGAGGTTCGACGATAGGGCGACGGCCAGGGTAAGCGCTTTCGCCCCCCACGCCAACATCATCCATATCGATATCGACCCCGCCGAGATCGGCAAAAACGTCCGCGTCGATGTGCCCATCGTCGGCGATGTTAAACTCGTCCTCGGCGAGTTGAATAAGCTGGCTGATAAAAGCAAACATATCGACTGGGTCAGAAAGCTCGACGAGTGGCGCAAGGAGCACCCGTCGCTGATTATCAGGGACGGCGAAAGCCTGCTGCCCCAGTACGTCGTCCGCCAGATTTACGAGGCGACCAAAGGCGAGGCGATTGTCGTTACCGGGGTGGGGCAGCACCAGATGTGGGCTGCCCAGTACTACTGGTACGATAAGCCCAACACCTTTATTTCTTCGGGCGGGCTGGGAACCATGGGCTTCGGCCTGCCCGCGGCTATGGGGGCTAAGGTGGGCTGCCCCGACAAAACCGTCTGGTGCATCGACGGCGACGGCAGTTTCCAGATGACGATACAGGAGCTGGCCACTATCGCCCAGGAAAAGGTGGGAGTCAAGATAGCTGTTCTCCGCAATGCTTACCTGGGTATGGTCAGGCAGTGGCAGGAGCTTTTCTACGGCAAGCGCTATGTCGCCACGCCGCTATCCAGTCCCGACTTCGTCAAGATTGCCGAGGCTTATGGCATCCCCGCTTTAAGGGTAGAACGCCGAGAAGAGGTGGCGCCGGCCATCCAGAAGGCGATGGCGGAGCCGGGCCCCTTCCTGATTGATTTTATCGTCGAACCAGAGGAGAATGTCTATCCTATGGTACCACCGGGGGCGGCTCTAGCCGAGGTCCTCGAGGAACCGAGAAAAGAAGCTAAAGCCGTCAAGGATTCGGCCAAACTCCCGGTGAGTAATATCTAGGCCGAGAAAAAGAGGTGCAGCATGGCCACGACCAAGCATATCCTGGTAGCTCTGGTGGAGGATAAGCCCGGTGTACTGAACCGCATGGCGAGCCTTTTCCGTCGGCGGGGCTTCAACATCGACAGTATCGCCGTAGGGCACAGCGAAATGCCCAACATGTCGCGTATGACCTTTGTCGTCAACGGGCCAGCCACGGTGGTGGAACAGGTCAGGAAGCAGCTGGATAAGGTGGTGGAAACAGTCAAGGTCTCCGATATCACCGGGGACAACGTTATTACCCGGGAACTGGCTTTTATCAAGGTAAAAGCCAACTCGGCTAACCGCAGCGAGATTATCCAGATTGTGGATATCTTTCGGGCCAATATAGTCGATGTCGCCCCCGATTCGGTGATTATCGAAGCCACCGGTGACGAGGATAAAATCAACTCCCTGTTCAACCTGGTTCGTGGCTTCGGCATCAAGGAAATCTCCCGTACGGGTCGTATCGCCATGACTCGAGGCGGCGCGGGCCCCCTGCCGGTTATGAAAAAGCCGCCCAAAACTCAGGCTAAAGGAAAAAGGACAACTAAATAAAAGGAGTCGAACTATGGCTAAGATATACTACGACAAAGATTGCAACCTGAAATTGCTCGATGGCAAAGTGGTCGGCATCGTCGGCTACGGAAGCCAGGGGCACGCCCATGCCCAGAACCTGAGGGAAAGCGGCGGCCAGGTAATAGTGGCCGAAGCCAAGGGCAGCCCGGGCTGGAAGAGCGCTCACGAGGCGGGCTTTAAGGTGATGGCGGCCGATGATATGGCTAAACAAGCCGATATTATCGTCATGTTGGCTCCGGACAACCTGCAAAAAGATATCTATTACGGAGCGGTGGCAAAGGGAATGGCCAAGGGCAAGATGCTCATGTTCGCCCACGGCTTTAACATCCACTACGGGCAGATTGTGCCCCCCGCCGATATCGACGTTGCCATGATTGCCCCCAAGTGCCCCGGCCATATGTTGCGGCAGCTTTACACCGAGGGCGCGGGCTCGCCGGCAATAGTGGCCGTCCACCAGGATGCCACCGGCAAGGCGCTGGCTATCGCCCTCGCCTACGCCGAAGGTATCGGCTGCGGGCGGGCGGGGGTCATCGAGACCACCTTCGCCGAGGAAACCGAGACCGACCTCTTCGGCGAGCAGACCGTGCTCTGCGGCGGCATTTCCTCGCTGATAAAGGCCGGCTTCGAGACACTGGTGGAAGCGGGCTACCAGCCTGAGATTGCCTATTTCGAGGTCTGCAACGAGCTCAAGCTCATCATCGACCTCATTTATCAGGGTGGCTTGAGCTATATGCGCTACTCGATAAGCGACACCGCCGAGTACGGCGACTACACCCGCGGACCCAGGGTCATCGACGATATGGTCAAAGAAGAGATGATGACCATCCTGGCCGAGATTCAGGACGGCACCTTCGCCAAGGAGTGGATACTGGAAAACCAGGCCGGGCGCCCCGTCTATAACGCTTTAAAGCGTATGGACGAGGAGCACCCGTTAGAGCTGGTGGGCAAACAGCTCAGGGAGATGATGCCCTGGCTCAAGAAGAAATAAAAGTCTCTGGTTATAAAATGTATTATAACAAGCATTCCTTTTACGGGGGAAAGAAACTCATCCTTACCGACCCCTCTCCGTCAGTGGGGAGGGGATACGGCGCTGTGACCAAATATTTCTCCCGAGGAGGAAGCAATGGCTAAGTCAAAAGATAAAGTTATCATATTCGATACCACGCTGCGTGACGGGGAACAGGCGGCGGGGGGAACGCTTAACGCCAAGGAGAAGCTGGAGATAGCCAAACAGCTGGAAAGGCTCAACGTCGATGTTATCGAGGCCGGCTTTCCCATCAGCTCTCCCGGTGACTTCGAGGCGGTCAGGCTCATCGCCAAAGAGGTGCGCAAGCCCGTAATCTGTGGGCTGGCGCGCGCCCACCCCAAAGACATAGACCGCGCCTGGGAAGCCATTAAAGAAGCGGCGTACCCCCGCATACACGTTTTCCTGTCGTCATCGGATATACACCTCGGCTATCAGCTAAAGAAGAGCCGCGACGAGGTTCTGCACACCGCCACCGAGATGGTGAAGCGGGCCAAGAAATACACCGACGATATCGAGTTTTCGCCGATGGACGCCAGCCGCACCGAGCCCGAATATCTCCACCAGATACTTAAGGCGGTCATCGAAGCCGGCGCCAACACGGTCAATATACCCGATACCGTGGGCTATGCCATCCCCGACGAGTTCGGTAACCTCATCGAGGGCATCTTCAAGAACGTGCCTAACATCGGTAAGGCTGTCGTCAGCGTCCACTGCCACAACGACCTTGGACTGGCGGTGGCTAACAGCCTGGAGGCGGTGCAGCGGGGGGCCAGGCAGGTGGAGTGCACCGTCAATGGCATCGGGGAGAGGGCGGGCAATGCCTCTATGGAGGAAATCGTCATGGCGATTAACACCCGCCAGGACTTTTTTCACCTGACGACCCAGGTTAATACCAACCAGATATACAAAGCCAGTCGTCTGGTCAGCGACCTGACCGGCTTCGTCGTCCAGCCCAATAAAGCCATCGTCGGAGCTAACGCCTTCCGCCACGAATCGGGCATCCACCAGGACGGCGTTATCAAGATGCCCATCACCTACGAGATAATAGACCCCAAGACGGTGGGCATACCATCTTCAAGCCTGGTGCTGGGCAAGCTCAGCGGGCGCCATGCCTTCAAGGAGCATCTGGCGGAACTGGGCTACAGTCTCAAAGAGGAGGACTTCAACCGCGCCTTTACCGCCTTTAAGGAGCTGGCCGATAAAAAGAAGGGCGTCACCGATAGGGACATCGAATCGGTTATTGCCGAGGAGCAGCGCACCGTCTCCGAGGTTTATCATATCGACAGGGTACAGATTTCCTGCGGCGACCGGGGCATTCCCACCGCCGCCGTCAGCCTTATCGGCCCCGGGGGTGAGATTTTAGCCGACGCCGCCCTGGGCACGGGCCCCGTTGACGCCGTCTATAAGGCAATCAATCGAATAGTTGACGTGCCCAACGAGCTTACCGAGTTCACCGTTAAGTCGGTGACCGAGGGCATTGATGCCATCGGCGAGGTATTAATAAGAATAGAGAGCGAGGGCATAACCTACACAGGGCGCGGCGCCGACACCGACATCATTGTCGCCAGCGCCAAGGCCTACATGAACGCCCTCAATCGGCTCTTAGCCACCAGGAAGAAATAACTCAAGGGAAAGGAAGCTATATTGACTCTAGCCGAGAAGATACTGGCGGCTCACGCCAATAAGAAAAGGGTAAGCCCCGGAGACTTTATCAATGTTCGGGTCGACCTGGTCATGTCCAACGACATCACCGCCCCCATCGCCATCCGGGAATTCCATAAGCTGGGGGTAAAACGGGTCTTCGACCCGGAAAAGGTGGTGATGGTGCCCGACCACTTCGTCCCCAACAAGGACATCGCCTCCGCCGAGCAGGCCAAGCTGATGCGGGAGTTCGCCCGCAGGCAGGGCATCATATACTTCGAGGTGGGCGAGGCGGGCATCGAGCATGTGCTCCTGCCCGAGCAGGGGCTGGTGCTGCCCGGTGAGGTGGTTATCGGGGCCGATTCCCATACCTGCACCTACGGCGCTCTGGGCGCTTTCGCCACCGGCATGGGCTCCACCGATATCGCCGCCGCTATGGCTACGGGCGACATCTGGATGAAGGTGCCCCCGACCATCAAGCTGGTCTATAACGGCAGGCTGGAGAAGTGGGTCGGCGGCAAAGACCTGATACTGCATACTATCGGCGACATCGGCGTTGATGGTGCCCTCTATTCGGCGATAGAGTTCTGCGGCGAGGCGATAGAGTCCTTATCCATAGACGGGCGCTTCACCATGGCTAACATGGCTATCGAAGCCGGGGGCAAAGCCGGGCTCTTCGGCGTGGACAACAAGACGCAACTTTATGTAAAATCACGCGCCGAGCGCCCCTACCTGGTCTATGAGCCCGATGGCGACTCTGAATACTCCCGCATCATTGAGTACGATGTTAGCACTATCGAGCCCCAGGTCGCCCTGCCCCACTCCCCGGCCAACAGCCAGCCCATCAGCAAGCTGAAGAATATAAAAATCAACCAGGCGGTAATCGGTAGTTGCACCAACGGCCGCCTTGAAGACCTGCGGCTGGCGGCGCAGATATTCAAGGGCAATAAAGTACACCCCGACGTGCGCTGCATCGTCATTCCCGGCTCGCAGCAGATATACCTCGACGCCCTTATTGAAGGGCTGCTAGAGACGTTTATCAGGGCAGGCGCCGCCGTGAGCACCCCGACCTGCGGCCCCTGCCTCGGCGGGCATATGGGAGTGCTGGCTGACGGCGAGAAATGCGTCTCCACCACCAACCGCAACTTTGTGGGCAGGATGGGCAGCCCCAAATCGGAGGTCTATCTGGCTAACCCCGCCGTTGCCGCCGCCAGCGCCATAACGGGCAAAATCGCCAGCCCGGAGGAGATATAAAACCCCAAGGAGGGGTTCGATGGCTAAACTAAAAATGACCTGGCGGGAAAAGCTGGAGACGCAGGGCAAGAGGAACAACCTGCCCAGGGTGGCCGAAATCAGGCCTAATATGAGCCAGCGGTGGGGGACGGGCACGGTGGTTATCCCCGACCCGCTGGAGGTTAACGAGATTATGCGCAGCGTGCCCAGGGGCAAGCTAATCACCATCAACCAGATAAGGGAGAGGCTGGCCAAAAGACACGGCGCCACTATCGGCTGCCCCATCACCACCGGTATCTTTGCCGGTATCTCCGCCCGCGCCGCCGAAGAAGACGCCGCCGAAGGCAAGAAGGATATCACCCCCTACTGGCGGACGCTCAAGGTCGGCGGGACACTCAGCGATAAATTCCCCGGTGGAGTGGAAGCCCAGGCGGAAAAGCTCAAAGCCGAGGGACACACCATTTTACCGGACAGGAAGGGCAAGCCCAAAAGGGTTAAGGATTTTGAGGGGGCGTTGGTTTAGAGGAAAATAAGGTGAAAGAAAGATTCAAAGATCTTGCTTCTAAAATGCCAATGCGTCTAAAGTCACTTTTAAAACAATCACCAATTACTATTGATGACATTGGAATCACCGATATACCTCAAAAGGGTGTTTATGTTCTTTTCGAAGGCGATAAGCCAATATATGTTGGGCGCTCCAACCGTATGAAAAAACGCCTAAAGGAGCATAGCCAAAAGAGCTCCGATCATTATAGCGCTACGCTCGCTTTTAGAATAACAAAACAGGCATACTTAAATCTGCATAAAGACTTAAAAAGACCAACGAACAAACAGTTAATGAATGTTGACATTTTTCGCGAGAAATTCGACACTGCTAAGAGCAGGATTGCTAAAACAAAGATACGGTTTATTGAGATTGAAGGCCAAGCTGAGCAAGCTATCTTCGAAATCTACGCAGCGTTGGAACTTAACACTGAATTAAATGATTTTAAAACTCATTAGAGAGGGCTTTAGAATATGCTAAAAGGCAAAGTACATAAATACGGCGCTAACGTCGATACCGACGCTATCATACCGGCGCGCTACCTCAATGTCTCCGACCCCGACGAGCTGGCCAAGCACTGCATGGAGGACATAGACCAGGACTTCCTCAAGAAGATCGAGCCCGGTGATATAATCATGGCCACCACCAACTACGGCTGCGGCTCATCGCGGGAGCACGCCCCGCTGGCTCTCAAGGCAGCGGGCGTTTCCTGTATAATTGCCAGCAGCTTCGCCCGCATCTTCTTCCGCAACGCCATCAACATCGGCCTGCCGCTGTTGGAGTCCGACGAAGCTGTAGACAAGACCGAAAACGGCGACACTTTAGAAGTCGACCTGGCCAGGGGCAAGATAAAGAACCTGACCAGGGGCGCGGAGTTCAAGGCCAAGCCCTACCCCGACTTTATGGCCGAGCTTATCGCCGACGGCGGGCTTATCGAGCATACCAAAAAGAGAATATCTAGAAGGAGAGCTTAGGTGCAATTTGAATTAGCGGTTCTACCCGGAGACGGCATCGGGCCCGATGTCATTACCGAAGGAATCAAGGTCTTAGAGACGATAGGCAAACGCTTCGACCACCGCTTTAACCTCCAGGAAGGGCTGGTCGGCGGTGTCGCCATTGATAAAGAGGGAACGGCGCTATCCGATGCCACGCTGAAGATATGCCGTAAAGCGGATGCGGTGCTGCTGGGGGCGGTGGGGGGGCCCAAGTGGGACGACCCCCTGGCCAAGGTCCACCCCGAAGACGGGCTGCT
>CAZPLG010000004.1:0-13320 GCA_964587415.1 uncultured Dehalococcoidales bacterium
ATGATGATGCAGAAGATGAGGTTGATGAGAATACCGGGGTCTATATCCATTTTTTCAGCTCCTTTTTTTGGGGGGGGATAAAAATAAGGTTATTCAGTGTCAGGAATGCCATCGCTTTTTAGGATATTTTCATCAAGCAACTTCTCTCGAAGTTTTTTTAACGAATACCCTTGAGATAGTAGTGATAGGAACTTGCGTATGGACTGGCGCAGGTATTCTTCTGTTTTGGGGATGGTCTCTTCTAGCTTAGACTTGTCTACTGGTTCGTTGCCGTGCACGATTTGACTTCGTAAGTCGTACGCTTTCTTCATATCATCAAATACATTCTCTTTATTCTCTCCTAATAAGAAGGCAGTTCTTAACGCTAGTTTATATCTTAGTTCCTTGTTATCTCCTATATATAGAGACTCAAAAGCTATCATCTGGTCGATTAGTCTATCTTCGGCCCCACCATAATAGGATGAACTGAATCTTCTCAAAGCGGTATCTACGCTACTATGGAGCTTTCCTTCTTTGTCCAGCTTGCGGATGCTTATCAGTAACTTATTAATATCAAGGGCATTTGGCTGACTTAGATGATAGGTCGTTTCTTGGCGTAATTCAAAGGCTTGAGTTATTATCAATTTGAAGGCAAAAGTATATGTACCGATGCTAAACTTGGCTTCTAGCACTGGCCCTGCTGTTACTGATCCCGTATGGCAAAGTCTTAGAGCAATTATCACATTGAAAAGTAGTTTTTTGATCCTGTCCCATTCCTCAAACATGCTATTGATGTCCCCGATAGCTTCTGAGGAGTAAGGCAGCGATAACATCCATTTTGCATCGGATGGTCTTATCCAGAAGAGGTCAGATTCATGCCCTTCAAGGAACTTGGCCAAATCACTTGGCATTCGCTTTATCTGTATTCCTTCGGCTAAATCTACAACTTCAGAATCGCTATCGAATGAATATAGTGGACAAAGCCATTCCTTCTCTACAGGTTTGTCAGTGGGCATCTTCTCTCCCTCACATCTCCATCAAATCAAATCCGCCTCCCCCTCCCCCCACCCTAATCAGCCTCCCCAGTATCAACCTCCTCGGCAACGGCAATCCGCTTCACCGAGAGGGGCACATAGTTCACCATCTTGCACTCGATAAGGTCTCTAAGCTCCTTTTCGGCGGGGGAAAGAGCCGCCTTTCCCATCTTGACCTCGATGAAGTCAACGCCCTCGCCGTACTTGATGCCGACGAAGTCAACGGGGTTGCCGCCGAGATAAAAGAGGCGGTCGTAGTGGGTCAGCTCTAAAGTAGCCAAAAGTTCGTTGAGCTTGCCGGCCCTGACCGCCTCGCTGGAGGTTATGGACTTGAGGACATCGCGGGGCAGGCTTTCCAGTATGCGCTGAATCTCCCTGACCGAGTCCGCCGAGGCTAAAGCGAAGCGGAGCTTGTTGGCCAGCTCGTCGATATCGGTGGCGGGCGCCTTACGTGCCCTGAAGATCAAGAATATTATTACCAGAATGAGGAGGAATATTACCGCCAGGAGGGCTATTTCCATTACGTCTCCTTTTCCAGTTCCTCTAAAGTGACCTTCAGCTTTATCTCTTTGGGGGTGGCTTTATCTATCTTGTCGGGGGGAATGAAAAAGCCGACCTCGGTGGGGTCGGTGGTGACCTGAAACTTGCTGATTTCGCCCGTCCAGGAGTCCCGTATTATGTTGTTGACCTTGCCCAGCACCTTTCCGTTCTTATCCTTTACCCTGGCCCCGTACTCTATCTCCATCGCTGACACCTCCCATAAAAGCTATTCACATTATCGCTAGCTAAAGCGCGGCTCTATTTGCTGGCGAAATAGCCCAGCGCCAGCTTTATCTTTTCTTCCAGGGTGAGGGCGGGGTCTGGGGGTATGGCGGCGATGGCGGGGGCGGCTTCCCGCACCGAGTAGCCGAGAGTGGTGAGGGCGGCCAGGACATCGGCGTTTTCCTCGGCGAGTTCGGTGGGTGGGGTGGCCAGCCAGCCGGCGCCTATCTTTTCTTTGAGCTCTAGTATTATGCGCTGCGCCGTCTTTTTGCCGACACCGGGGATTTCGGCCAGCAGGTCGGCGTTACCGGTGGCGATGGTCATGGCCAGCTTTTCGGCGCTCATCGCCGAGAGCATCGCCAGCGCCAGTTTGGGGCCCAGCCTCGATACGCTAATCAAGGTCTGAAAAAGCCCCAGCTCTTCGGGGGCGGCGAAGCCGTAGAGGGTGACGTTGTCCTCCCTGAGATAGAGGTGGGTATGCAGCTCGACCTCCTCCCCTTTAGCCCCCAGGGTGGAGAGGGTGGAGGTGGGCATATAGACCTTAAAGCCGACGCCGTTGACATCAATAATAGCCCAATCGCCGCCGAGCGCCTGTATTTCGCCCTTGAGGGAGGCTATCATCTTTTCTCCTCGCTGACCAGCAGGCTATCCAGGTGCATTCGGCGCAGGTGACAGAGAGCCACGGCCAGAGCATCGGCGGCGTCGATGGGGTGGGGAGCTTCCGCTAAGCCGAGCTGGAGCTTGACCATCTCCTGCACCTGCTCCTTGGTGCTGACTCCGTAGTCGGTAACCCGCTTTTTGACCTCGGCGGGGCTGTATTCGTGGGTGGGGATTTTCCCCTCGGCGGCGGCCAGGATGGCGATTGCCTGCGCCTTGCCTATGGCCAGCGCCGACTTGACGCTCTTGGCCACGAAGGGGCTCTCTATAGCCACCACGTCGGGCTGAAAACGCGCCATTACCTCCGAAAGCCCCTGGTATATAAAACTCAAACGCTCCCCCATCGGGGAGCGCTCGGAAGCGGTCAGGGCGCCGTAGTCAACCAGGGTCGGCTCGTCGTCTTCAGCCTTGATGACCCCGTAGCCCGTGGTTATCGTGCCCGGGTCAATGCCTAATATTATCATCGGGGCCGGCTCACGATTGGTATTTCTCCAGTATGGCGTCGGAGAAGTCGGCGTTGCAGGCGACGCTCTGCACCTCGTCCAGCTCCTCCAGCTTATCCAGCAGCCTGAGGGTCTGCAGGGCGGCTTTTTCTTCCATTTCGATGGTGCTCTTGGGCACCATTAAAAGCTCCGCCGAGGCGATGGCCATCTCTTTCTGCTCCAGTGCTTCCCTGACCTTTTCCAGTTCAGTGGGCTTGGTGTAGACCTCTATGTATTTATTCTCTATCTTGACGTCCTCGGCACCGGTGTCTATAGCCTGCAGCGCCAGCTCTTCGGCGTCTTTGGCGTTGGTTTCCAGGGTGATTACACCGCGCGAGTCGAAGAGCCAGGCGACACAGCCGCTTTCCCCCAGGTTGCCGCCGTGGCGGAAGAATATGTTTCTGACATCCTGCAGGGTGCGGTTGCGGTTGTCGCTGAGCGCCTGCACCAGGATAGCCACGCCGCTGGGGCCGTAGCCTTCGAGGACCATCTCGGCCAGGATGGCGCCTTCGGCGTGACCGCTACCCCGCTTGATGGCGCGGTCTATGTTGTCCAGGGGCATGTTGTTGTCGCGGGCTTTTTGCACCACCAGCCTGAGCCGGAAGTTTGTCTCGGGATTGGGGCCCGCCTCCCGCACCGCCACGATAATCTCGCGAGCCAGCTTGGTGAAGATCTGACCGCGACGGGCGTCAGCCACCCCTTTTTGCCGCTTAATCGTTGACCATTTGGAATGTCCCGACATATCTGCCCTCTTTAGTAGATTCTAGCACCTCGCCTGTTGGGGGTCAAAGGGTTTATTTAGTATCGCCGCTGGCGATGGCGATGGCGTATTCCTTGGAGTGAGATAGACTGACGGCTATTTTGTCCAGCCCCAGCGCTTTAGCCTGGTTTTGCGCCTCGCCGTAGAGGTTGACCAGTGGTTTGCCCCTGTCGTCAGCCAGTATTTCGATGTCTTTAAGCTTAGCGCCCGCGGTCGGTTTGCCCAAGGCTTTTATGACCGCTTCCTTGGCGGCAAAGCGCGCCGCCAGCGAGGGGAGTTTCCAGCGGTAGAGTTTTATCTCGGAGTCGGTGTAAATCCGCTTGAGGAAGTCTTCTCCCTGCCGGGCGATGGCCGCTTTCAGGCGGGCGATTTCAATTATATCGATGCCGATAGCGTGCATGTTTTGGGATTATAGTCTATTTGCGGGGGGTGTTCAAGGCGGGAGGTGTTTAATCCACCACCCCACCTTGTTAGCGGACGTATTAGCTTCCCACCCAATACCCACCCTACAGAGGTGTCACCTCTATAAACTTCTCTCTCCGCTCCACCCTGGCGAACGCGCGTTTATCGTCCCAACCCGACCCACCCTATAAGGGTTAGACCCTTATATATCTCTTATAGGATACGCCACACATCCCCACCCTATATTTTGGGGGTGTTTTCCAGAGGGGGCTATGCCCCCTCTGGAAAAGACCTTTGTGGGTGGGTTGGTGTGGGAAGTAAAACTTGGGGGGCTGGTTCGATTTGGAATTTCACTGCCAACGGTGTTAGAATTAGGGGCGGAGTGAGTCCGCCTTTTTTATAATGCTAGTGAAGCGTGGGCGGTTATCTAGAAAGGGGATTTAATGAGCTACAGGCTGCTGGTAATAGATATTGACGGCACCTTGCTGGGCAGCGAAGGGGGCATCTCGGCCGAGGATAAGGAAGCGCTGGCGGCAGCCCGCCAGGCGGGGGTAAAGGTCTGCCTTTCCACGGGGCGGGCGTCCCAGGGGTGCCGTTGGATTATAGACGAGCTATCGCTGGACGGATATCACATCTTCTTCGACGGCGCGCTGGTCTCGGGGCCCGGTAAGGAGCTCTACGTCGAGCCGCTGGGGAGGGGGGTGGTGAAGGAAGTGGTCGAGTTCGTCCGGAAGCACGAAATCTACCTCGAGCTTTATTCGGCGACGGACTACTTCGTTGAGAAAGAGAATTGGGCGACCGAAATCCACCGTAATTACTTTAAGCTGGAGCCGATGGTGGTTGATTTTAGCGGGCTGGGGGGTAGGGAGAAGTTTATTAAGGGGGGGCTGATAACGCGCTCGGATGAGGAGGTAGCTCAGGCTAAGAGCTTTCGCAACCGCTTCGACCGCAGCCTGCGCTTTTCGGTAGCCCGCTCGCCGGCCTATCCCGGTGTCGAGTTTATTAACGTGCTCGCCCCCGAGGTATCCAAGGGGAAGGCGCTGACGACGCTGGCTTCGCACCTGGGGGTATCGCTGAGCGAGGTTATGGCTATCGGGGACGGCACCAACGACATCAGCCTGCTTTCCATTGCCGGGCTGGCGGTGGCTATGGGTAATGCCCCCGATGAGGTCAAGGCGGTGGCCCACCGTGTCACCGAGGACGTGGGGAGGAGCGGGGTGGCGGTGGCGGTTGAGAAGTTCTTGCTTTAGGACCGTGCACCAAGCGTCTACAAAAGGGGTTGAAAGCCAAGCACGTTCTGTATGGTGCTTTCAACCCCTTAAGTTTTTTAATCTATATCAGCCGATTAATCGGGCTGCTTATTCTTGTTTTCGGGTAGCCATCACTACCCCGGTCACGACCAGGGCCGCGCCCACGGCTATGACAATCCAGAAGCCATAGACCGAGAGCCAGAGTATCAGGCTGCTGGTACTCTCGGCCAGATCTACCATCTCGTCGGTTGTTTCGCTGGTAAAGGCCATGTAGTTTACGTAAATAGGCATCGGGCCTTCAGGCGTTAGTGGTGCATTTACGGTTGTCGTGGAAGCGGTATAGACAGGGATACCGCTAACCGGCTCTACCTTGATTTCAGTCAGAAGGTCCATCGTTTGCGGCAAGCCGGTCCCCTCCATTGTGCCGGCGGGTAGGTCGCTAATATCGATCTTGAAGTTATAGACCGTAATGCCATGGTATGTCTCCTCGCTGACGAAGTTGGCGGGAAACGCAGCCATTGCCGATGAAGACCAGAAGGTATAGGTCTCTTGCTCCACTCCGGCCGGGAAGGTAAACTGACCGGAGCGGTCCACATCGCCATAGCCGGACACGTTCTCGCGGGTCGTCCTATCGAGGCCATAGACCTCGGAGGTGCTTGTAAGCAGAATCCCCGCTTGCGCGTGGGAGATATTAATCTCCTGTTTGAGAAGTAACACATCGTCTTGGGTTCCAGTTGCCGTCAGTAAACGAACTATATTAGTGGGGATTTCATCTAAAGACATCGTCTCCGAGTTTAGTTGCAAGATGAAACCCTCAAATGTATATTCCTGTTCGTAATCTGTAGGCATTTTAGCCATGGCGGGGAAAATAGCCAGCAGCCAAACCAGGGCGAAAACGACCAATACCAGGCCAACCGTGGTTAAGCCTAGGCTCCAGCCTTTTAATCTCATCTTCTATAGACCTCCTTGTATTTACCTAGTGCTACTAGGTATAGTGAGGCATTATACAATACAGATAGCCCTTTTGCAATAGGTAGCTATAAATAGGTGGAGTTATATAATGTCGCTACTTTGGGGGGATGGTCGGGTGACGGTGTTGCCCCCCGTATTTTACAAGTGCAACTCTATGATATCGCCGTCCTGCAAAACGTGGTCTCTCTTGGCCATGACGCCGTCATGCTTGCCCGAGCCCCAGATGCGTGCGTATTTCATCTTGGCGCGGAAGTCTTTATGCACCGCGGCGGCGGCGTCGGCCAGGGTGCCGCCCCTCTTTAAGATTATGGGGTCGGTGGGGTCGGCCTTTTTGCCGGGCGCCTTGGTATAGACGCGGATAATGTCCAGCACTTCGTAGATTCTGGTTTTTAGCTCTTCCAAGCCCGTGCCTTCGGCGGCGGAGATGGCGATGAAGGGGAAGCGCCCTTCGTATTTAGATTTAAGCGCCTCGTAGTTGTCGGCGGCTTTAGCGCCATCAATCTTGTTGCCGATGATGAGCGCCTTCTTATGCCAGACGGTGAACTCGGTGTCCGGCTCGGTGTCACCCTCGCCAATCAGTACCCGCATCTTTTTGAGCTGCTCGGTGACGGCTGCCATCTGCGCTATCGGGCCGGCACTTAAATCAATGACGACCAGCAGGGCGTCGGCTCGCCTGAGCAGGGGGGGCATCCAGAATTCGATGGCCTGGGGCGCCAGAGGTGGGGTGTCGATGAGCTGAATCTTGATGTTCTCGAACTCCATCATGCCGGGCAGGGCTTTATGGGTGGTGAAGGGGTATTCGGCGATGGGTGGGGAGGCGTTGGTGATAGCGGCGATGAGCCGGGACTTGCCCGCGTTGGGTAAGCCGATTACAGCCAGCTGGGCAGCGCCTTCTTTCTCAATGACTAACGAGGCGCGGTGGGCGCCGCTTTTCCGGGCGGCCTGCTGGGTGAGCTTGGCGATTCTGCCCCTGAGCTCGGCGCGGAGGTGGTCGGTGCCCTTGTGCTTGGGCATAATGGCCAGCATCTCTTCCAGGGCGGCTATCTTTTCCAGGGGGTCTTTGGCTTCCCGGAAGGTCTTCTCAGCCTCGAAGTATTGCGGCGGCAGGTTAGCGGGCATTTTCCCTCCGGGGCCCCAGGAAAATCGTAGATTTTTCTGGGAACATTAGAGATTCTCCTTTATCTTTTGGGCTAGACCCTTCGTTATCCCGCTGACATCAGCCAGCTCCTCGACGGATGCTTCGCGTATGCTCTTTACCGAGCCGAACTGGTGGATTAGAGCCTTCTTGCGCTTGGCGCCGATACCGGGGATAGTGTCCAGCGCCGAGGCGAAGGTCTGCCGCCTTCTCACCTTGTGGTGATAGCCGAGGGCGAAGCGGTGCGCCTCGTCGCGGAGGCGCTGCAATAACTGCAGGCCGGGGGAGGAGGGGGGCAAAACGATGGGTTTGGCTCTGCCGGGAATAAAAAGCTCCTCGTTTTCCTTGGCCAGTCCGGCGGCGGGGATAGAATCGGCTCCCATTTCCCGCATGGCGGCGATGGCGGCGTTGAGCTGGCCCTTGCCGCCGTCGATGAGCACCAGCTCGGGCATAATCGCCCAGGTGCCCGAGGCGGCATCCGCCCGCTTGAAGCGGCGTTTGAGCATCTCGTTGAGCATGGCGTAGTCGTCGGCGCCGACGACGCTCTTTATCTTAAAGCGCCGATAGTGCGCCCTCTTGGGCCTGCCTTTATCGAAAACGACCATGCTGCCCACGGCGGCTATTCCCTGAATATCGGAGATGTCGTAGCCCTCGATGCGGTTGGGGGGGTGGGGGAGGTTAAGCGCTTTTTGTATTTCCTCTAATGCCGCCGAAAGCGTCTTCGGGGAAGCCAGTTGCTTAATCTTCAACTGCTCCAGGCCCTGTCGGGCGTTCCGGGCGACGATTTCGACCAGCTGTTTTTTGCTGCCCCGCCGCGGCGCCTGTATTTTGACAGCGCCGCCTCTTTTCGCCTGAAGCCACGCCTGCAAAGTGTCCTTATCCTCCACCGGGTGCTGGAGCAGGAGGAGGGGGGGGATGTGGGGGGCGGAGGCATAAAATTGCTGTATGAAGCTGGCCATAACCCGTGGAGGCTCTTCGTAGCGGGTGCCCTGGAGGACAAAGCTCTCGCGGCCTATCAGTTTGCCGTTGCGGATGAAAAACACCTGGACGTAGGCCTGGTCTCTATCATTTACGAAGGCGATGACGTCCTGCTCGCCTCTGGTCTTAGTGGCGATGCGCTGCCCCTCCACCACCTCCTCCACCGCCTGAATCTGGTCGCGGAGGCGGGCGGCCCGCTCGAAGTCCATCTTTTCCGCCGCCTGGTTCATCCGATTTTCCAGCTGTTTGACCACTTTTTCCTGCTTGCCCTCCATGAATAGGATAAGCTGCCTGATAACCTCGTCGTATTCGGCGCGGCTGGTCTGGCCGATGCAGGGTGCCAGGCAGTGGCCGATGTCGTATTCCAGACAGGGGCGGGGGTCGCTGCCGGTAATCTGCCGCGTGCAGGAGCGGAAGGGGAAGATGCCTTTTAATAATTTCAAGGTCTGGCGTATCGATTTGGCGCTGGCGAAGGGGCCGAAATAGCGCCCGCCGTTTGCCTTCAGGGTGCGGGTGATGTGGACGCGGGGCCAGTCTTCGCCGAAGTCTATCTTGAGGTAAGGGAAGGTCTTGTCGTCCTTGAGGCGGACGTTATAGCGGGGGTGGTGTTGTTTAATCAGGTTCAGCTCCAGAATTAAGGCTTCCTGCTCCGAGGCGGTGACAAAATATTCCAGGTCGGCGACTCGGCTCACCATGCGCCGAATCTTGGGCGTCAGTGGCCCAGAGCCGAAGTAGGAGCCTACCCGGTGGCGCAGGCTGGACGCCTTGCCGACATAGATGATATTACCCTCGGCGTCCTTAAATAGATAGACACCGGGGGTGGGGGGCAACCCCCTTAACTGTTCGGTGATATAGCTTGCCGTCATACTGGTTTATTTTAGCATAGCCTGTGGTAAGGGCAAAGCGCTAATTTTATTTATCGGGGAGGGGCTGAATTTTGGCGATGATTATGTTAAAATACATAATACAATAATACACAATAAGGGGCTAATGAGGGAGAGTGGTGAAAGAAGCTGTTGACAGTTTCCTGGACTATCTGGCCGTAGAAAAGGGCTTTTCTCAGAACACCATAATGGCCTATCGGAACGACCTGCACCAGCTCGCCAGCTTCATCGAGGAGGAAGCCGCCAAGCGGGGCACCATTCCGCCCTGGGTGGCTTTCGACCGCCAGGCGATGCTGAGCTACCTGCTGGAGCTTAAAGGCAGGGGTTATGCCGCCGCCACCGTCGCCCGCAAGGTGGCCGCGGTGAAGTCTTTCTTCGGCTTTATGGTCGCCGAGGGGATGATGAAGGAGAACCCCACCGAGGGGGTGGCTTCATCTAAA
Source organism: uncultured Dehalococcoidales bacterium (assembly GCA_964587415.1). Taxonomy (GTDB): domain Bacteria; phylum Chloroflexota; class Dehalococcoidia; order Dehalococcoidales; family BS750m-G39; genus E44-bin88. Next base: position 9,736 of record CAZPLG010000004.1, read on the forward strand.
GTGGGCAAGTCGCTGCCCAAGCCGATTTCCATCGCCCAGGTGCACCAACTCCTGGAGCAGCCGACCAAGTCGGGTACCTCCGAAGCCAAGCGGGATAAGGCTATGCTGGAGTTGCTTTACGCCACCGGCATGAGGGTCAGCGAGCTGGTATCGTTGAACCTCGCCGACCTGGACACCGGGGGCGGCTACGTGCGCTGCTTCGGCAAGGGGCATAAGGAAAGGCTTATACCCGTCCACGAACGGGCGGTGAAAGCGGTTAAAGACTATCTAAACGAGGTGCGGCCGCGACTGGGGCGGGGTGGGGATGAAAAAGCGGTCTTCCTCAATCGGCGCGGCGAGAGGCTGACGCGGCAGGGGGTGTGGCAGATATTGAAGGGTTACGCCAAAGCCGCCGAGCTGGGGACGGAGATTACCCCCCATACGCTGCGGCACAGCTTTGCCACCCATATGCTGGGAGGCGGTGCCGACCTGAGGTCGGTGCAGGAATTGCTGGGACACGCCAACATCTCCACTACCCAGGTCTATACCCACCTCACCACCGAGCACATACGGCGCGCTTACCAGAAATCTCACCCTAGAGCTAAGTAGGAGTTTGATATGTCAGGCAAATCGAAACGGCGGGGACGACACATGTCCCGCAGCCAGAGAAAAAAGACCGGACGGGAAGGTTTTGCCCCCGTAGCTCGGCCGCCGGCGGCTGAGAGAACCGCGCCTTCCCCACAGGCGGTGGCGCCCGTTAGCGCCAAGGCGCCGGCCCCGAAGACGGCGTTAGCCGAGCCTCCCCATATATCGGGTGAGTTGAAGCGGATAGGGCTAGTGGGGGGAATAATGGTGGTCCTGCTGGTGGCGGCCTATTTCGTTTTGCCTTTAATATTATAATCTGGGCTTAGCTTAACGCTCCGAGTGGGTGCCAATATGGACTTGGATTTTGAGGTCGCCAGGGCTGAGTTAATCGACCACCTCAGCGCCGAGATTAAGGATAAGCGGGTACTGGCGGCCATGCGCTCCATACCCCGCGAACATTTCGTGCCCCGAGAGAGCCGGCAGCAGGCCTATGAGGATAGACCCCTCCCCATCGGTTACGACCAGACGATTTCACAGCCCTATATTATCGCCCTTATGACCGAGGCGCTGGAGCTTAAGGGTGGGGAGAAGGTGCTGGAGGTGGGCACCGGCAGCGGCTACCAGGCGGCTATCCTGGCCCGGCTTGCCCGCCTGGTGATTACCACCGAGCGGGTTTCGGCTTTAGCCGACAGGGCGAAAAAGCTGCTGGACGGGCTGGGCTGTAATAATGTAGAGGTGCATCAGGCGGAGGGGACGCTGGGCTGGCGGCAGGGGGCGCCCTACGACGCTATAATGGTTACCGCCGCCGCCCCCAAAGTGCCGCCCGCGCTTTTATCCCAACTGGCCATCGGGGGGAGGATGGTGGTTCCCGTGGGCTCGCGCCATATCCAGGAGTTATGCAAGATCACCAAAAGTAGTAAAAAAACGTCCATCCGCAACCTGGGCGGCTGTCGTTTCGTCGCCCTTATCGGCCGGGACGCCTGGGAAGAAGAGGAGTAAGGAAGTTCAATGTGGAAGCATTAGACGCTATTAATAAGAGGAGAAGTATCCGCAAGTTTAAGTCCACGCCGGTGGAAGACGAGAAGGTTGAGTTGGTCATGGAAGCCGCCCGTCAGGCGCCTTCCTGGGCTAATAGCCAGTGCTGGCGGTTTGTCGTGGTGCGGGACGTCGATATGAGGAACCGTCTGGCCGATACCGGCTTCGGGGTGGGTGGAGCCCACCCCAATGTAGCCACCGAAGCGATGCGGGTGGCGCCTGTGGCTATTGTCGCCTGCGCCGAGCTGGGCAAGGCGGGCTGTAGCCATAAAGAGCCCAGAGAGCCGGTTACCGATAAGGGCGACTGGTTTATGTTCGACACCGCCCTGGCTATGCAGAACATGGTGCTGGCCGCCGCCGCGCTGGGTCTGGGCACGGTCTATATCGGCGCCTTCGATTCGGTGGCGGCGGAAAAGGTGCTGGGGGTGCCCCAGGGCTACCATGTGGTCTCGATGACGCCGCTGGGCTATCCCGACGAGGACCCGAAGCCCAGGCCGCGTAAAGAGCTTTCCGATATAGTCTTTAAAGATAAGTTCGGCGCTAAGTAGGCTGACTCTAGCGAAGGAGGCTATCCGATGAGCGAACTGGGACTGGTTGCCCCTTTCTGGGTTATCGTACTGATATGGCTGGCTAAGGTGGTGCTGCTAGCCTTCGTCTCGGTGCTGCTGGCCTGGTTCGGTGTGCTGACGCTGGACGCGCTCACCCCTCACATCCATGAGCGCCAGCGCATCGGGGAGGAGCCGATGGCGGTGGGCATTTTTATCGCCGGCTTTTTCGTCTTTATGGGGCTGGTTATCCACGGCGCTATCAGCGCCCTGACCGCAGTCACCGCACCCATAATCTGGTACATCTTCGACTTTAGAATCTGGGGGCTGCTGGCGATAAGCTTCCTGGTGAGTTTGCTGGTGGGAGTAGCCATATTCTACATTTTGGACAAGCTGACGCCGAAGATACCGTTTTTGAGCATCAACCGCAGCCCGGTGGCGGTGGGGATGTTCGTGGCGGGCTACCTCGTCTTTTTCGGGCTGGTACTGCACGCCGCGCTTACGGGACCGTTATGAAAAGAATCGGCATCTTAATAAGTTTAGTCTTCATCCTCCTGGGAGGGCTGGCCGGCGCTGGCTATGCCTGGGCGTCTTCGTCGGGGGGGTTCTACGAGGTCGAGGGCGAAATCTTCGATGACTGGGCGGTATGCCGCACGCGCTCTTACGGCGAGGACGGTTTTTACCAGGTGACCACGTCCGATTTCCGCCCGATTATCGCCTTCGAGAGCCTGGGGGAGAACGCCGACATCGCCTACAGCCTGGGGCAGGAGATAGCCGCGGAGTACCCCGATATCGTCCAGCGGGCGGAGGCGGTTTTTTATTACGTGCGGGATAGGGTGAGGTATGCCAGCGATATTGACCTCTTCGGCTATGAAGAGTTCGCCCAGAACGCCGACGAACTGGCGGGTATTATGAGCGAGCAGAACGGGCGGGGCTACGGTGATTGCGAGGATAGCGCCGTGCTGCTGGTGGTGATGTGTAAGGGGGCGGGGCTGCGTTCGGCTATAGCCGTCGGCGAGGAGCACACCGCCGCTCTTATCTACCTGCCCGATTATGACGAAGCCACCGCCTTTTTCGAGCTTTCGGGGGAGATGGGCTGGATATGGGCCGAGGCTACGGGGCGGGATAACCCGCTGGGCTGGGTGCCCAAGGAGTTTCTCAACGTGATGGTGGCTGCCTACGAGGTGACCGAGGAAACGTTAGCCCGCGCCGAGGATGCCCAGGAGCCGGAGGCTACCGTGGCGCAGACCAACATTGAGGTTGGGGGTGGGGGTGGCAGTAATTTTTCCATGATTTTTCCCTTTTTCGGGGTGATTTTCTTCTTGTGGTTTATTTCCTCTTTGTTCCGGAGAAAGAAGCGAGCTAGATAGGTTTCCCCACCCACCGCCCCGTTTTTAATCTATTCCCGCCCGCCGCCCTTTTAAGGTAAAGAGGGGTTACA
>CAZPLG010000004.1:13420-28707 GCA_964587415.1 uncultured Dehalococcoidales bacterium
CCCCGTTTTTAATCTATTCCCGCCCGCCGCCCTTTTAAGGTAAAGAGGGGTTACACCCCTCTTAAACTCCCTGTTTTTGTCTTTGTTCTCTCATGAGTCGGGGGATAAGGGGCTAACGATGACTTGCTCTATGGGGCGGCTCTTATTATAATAGGTGGGATAACCTGGCGAGCGTAAGGGTTCCCGGAAGGCTTCGATTTTCGGGTGGAAAGGTGACCAGATGCAACAATACGGATTAGAGAATATCAGAAACGTGGTCTTGCTGTCTCACAGCGGCGCGGGCAAGACATCGGCCTCGGAGGCGATGATGTTCGCTGCCGGAGCCATCAAGCGGCTGGGCAAGGTTGAAGACGGCAGCACCACCTCGGACTACGACCCCGATGAGCTAAAACGGCAGATAAGCATAAGCCTTTCCCTGCTTCCCTGCGAGTGGAAGGGAACCAAGTTAAATCTTATCGATACCCCCGGTTATTCCGATTTCGTCGGCGAGGTCAAGGCGGCGATGAGGGTGAGCGAGGGGGCGGTGATTATGCTTTGCGCGGCTTCGGGGGTGGAGGTGGGCACCGAGCAGGTCTGGGGATACTGTGAGAAGGCGGAGCTGCCGCGGCTTATCTTTATCAACAAGATGGACCGCGAGAACGCCGACTTCAACAAGGTAATGGGGCAGATTCAAGCCCGTTTCGGCGCCAAATGTTTACCGTTGCAGCTGCCCATCGGCTCCCAGAACAGCTTCGAGGGCATAGTCGACCTGCTGGCGATGAAAGCCTACAGCGGCACCGACGCCAAGGAGGCCGAGGTGCCCGAGGCGCTTAAGTCTCAGGCTGCCTCTTTCCGCGAGAAGCTGATTGAGGCGGTTGCCGAGGTTGACGACAAGCTCATCGAAAAGTATCTTGAAGGGCAGGAGTTGAGCCAGGAGGAGATAGGGGAGGGGCTGCGCCAGGCGATAGTAGCCGGCAAGGTGGTACCCATCCTGACCGGCTCGGCGTTAAAGAACATCGGCATGGCTATGCTGATGGACGCCATAAGCGGTTACCTGCCTTCGGCTAAAGAGGGCAAGGTGGTGACCGCCAGCGATTCCAAGGAGCAGGTATCGGAGCCGAGCGCGGACAGCCCGCTGGCGGCTCTCGTCTTTAAGACCAGCGCCGACCCCTACGTGGGCAAGCTGACCTATTTCCGTGTCTATAACGGCGCTATAGCCAGCAACTCCCAGGTATGGAATGCCAACCGCAAAGGCGCCGAGCGCATCGGGCAGTTGTTTATGATTCGAGGCAAGAACCAGGAACCGGTGGCTAAGGTGGGGGTGGGGGATATGGGGGCGGTAGCCAAGCTGACCATGACCAATACCGGCGATACGCTTTGCACGCAGGCGAAGCCGATAAAGATTGCCCCTATCGAGTTCCCCGAGCCGGGCTTCAGCCTGGCGGTACACCCCAAGACCAAAGCCGACCTGGATAAGCTGGGGTCGGCGCTGACGCGGATCGCCGAGGAAGACCCCACCATCGAGGTGCACCGTGAGGCGGGCACCAACGAGACGATTATGCTGGGCATCGGCGAATCACAGCTTGAGGTCGCCGCCGACCGGATGCAGCGCAAGTTCGGGGTGGGAGTGAAGCTGGATGTGCCCAAGGTGCCCTACCAGGAGACGATTACCGTCGGCGCTAAAGCCGAGTATAAGCATAAGAAGCAGACGGGGGGGCACGGCCAGTACGGGCATGTCCTGCTGGAGCTGGAGCCGTTACCCCGCGGCACGGGGCACGAGTTCGCTAATAAGACAGTGGGTGGTTCCATACCCCGCAACTATATCCCCGCCGTGGAGAAGGGGGTCAACGAGGCCATCCAGGAGGGGGTGTTGGCGCGCTACCCGGTAATTGACATAAAGGCAACGGTCTATGACGGCAGCTTCCACCCCGTGGACTCCTCGGAGATATGCTTTAAGATTGCCGGGGCGGGGGCGTTCAAAAAAGGCTTGGCCGAAGGGCAGCCCATCCTGCTGGAGCCGATAATGAACATCGAGGTCACCATTCCTGAGGACTACACGGGGGATATTATCGGCGACCTGAACACCAAGCGGGCGCGAGTGCAGGGGATGAACCCGGGGGGTGGCTATAACGTCATCGAAGCCCAGGTGCCGCAGGCCGAGATTCTGCGTTATTCCATCGACCTGAAGTCAATCACCCAGGGGCGGGGCAGCTACAAAGCCAGTTTCAGCCACTACGAAGAGGTGCCCGCCCACATCTCCGAGAAGATTATCGCCGCCCGGCAGGCGGAAAAAGGCTCCTAATCAGGTTGACCTTATCTCCTGCCGCATAAAGACGATATAGCTGATGGCGAAGCAGACGGCGGTTAAGGCTATCAATACCGTGAACTGAGGCCAGACGATGAGCAGGCTCTGATCCAGGGACAGGGGATTGGGCAGCATCGAGCTGGTGGTGACGGAGGTTAGCAGCCCCCACCCCCGCCAGACGGGGATGAGGAGCACCGTCATTGCCTCTTCGAAGAGGAAATAGGGGGAAAGGCGCGCCACCATCAGCTGCACGCTCACGGAATCGCTTACCGCGGGCACGAAGAAGCTGATGTAGGGGTTGAAAATAGAGGCGGGGATGCCGAGCAGTATCCATATAGCCATGGGGAAGAGCAGGGAGACAGCCAGGCTGCGGAAGATCACTGAGAAGAGGATAGCCAGTCCCATCCAGAAAGCGCCGTAGATAACCGCCGAGATGAAGTAGATAAAGATTCTGACGATTTCCTCGGCGGTGGGAGGCACGCCGATCATCCTCAGGCCGTAGCCTCCGACCAGTAGTATGATAGCCCCTATCATGATAGCCAGGGTAACTATGCCCGCCAGGAACTTGCCGTTGATGACGCTGTCCCGATAGATAGGCTGGGAAAGGATGCGGTTTAAAGTGCCGCTGGAGCGCTCGCCGTTGATGGCGTCGAAGCCCAGGGCGATGCCGATTATGGGTACGAGCAGGGCAATGAATACGGTTAGCGAAGGCAAGTCTTCCCCGGTGGTGAACAATTTTATGAAGACAGGCCCGGGATCGATAGCCGCCTCGCGGATGCCGTGGTAGGAGGCATAGATGGCGACGGCGCTGGCGATAAAGACCAGCAGAAAGAGGATGAAACACCTCATGCTGGTGAAGTAGTCAGCCAGTTCTTTGCGCAAGATAGTCAGCATTTATCTAAATCAGCCCTCGTGGAAATACTTCATATAGATATCATCCAGGGAGAATTCCTCGATTTTAACCTGGATTAAAGCCACGCCGTTTTGCACCACCGCCTTGGAAATCTCCGCCCGAAGGTCGGCGTCGGTGGTTATGTGCAGCACGTTGCCCTTGGCTTCTACATTACTTACTCCCTTAATCTTTTTAATCACCTTTACCAGTTGGGGGCTGGGCTCGGCGGTTTCCACCTCTATTCTGAAGCGGCCCTTGGCCAGGGCGTCCCTGCCTAATTCGTCGAGGTTGCCCTGGACCACCATTTTACCCTTAGCGAGTATGCCGATGCTGTGGCAGACCCGCTGCACTTCGTAGAGGCGGTGGGAGGAAAAGACCACCGTCGTGCCCATCTTGGGCAGGTTGGCTATCAAGTCTATAATCTGGTTGATGCCTTCGGGGTCGAGCCCGGCGGTGGGTTCGTCGAGGAAGGCTACCTTAGGCTTTTTGACCAGCACGTCGGCGATGCCTAAGCGCTGCTTCATACCGCGGGAGAACTTGTTCACCGTCTTGTCGCCCACATCGTCCAAGCCCACCGATTTCAATACCTGTTCGATGAGGGGCTCGGACTCGGCGTAGCCGATATTATTGAGCTCGGCGATGAACCTGAGGTTTTCCCTGGCGGTGAGGGTATCGTAGAAGCCGACCTTTTCCGGCAGGTAGCCGGCCAGGCGCTTTACCTTGAGCGGCTGGCGGGTGGAGTCGAAGCCGTAAATCTGGGCGGTGCCCGACGCCGGCTCGGTCAGCCCCAGCAGCATGAGGATGGTGGTGGTCTTGCCCGCGCCGTTGGGGCCGAGTAGGCCGAACACCTCGTTTTCGGCGACCTGGAGGTTGAGGTGGTCGACTACGGTGACCCTATCATACTTCTTGGTCAGGTCCTCGGTCTTAACTACAATCTTTTTGCCCATATTCTACCGTCGGCTGAAGCGCATGAAGATAACGGCCAGTCCCGCGATGACCAGCACTATGATGCCGATACCCACCCATCCCCAGATGGCGGATGTCTTTACGGTAACCCTGATTTCTACGCTGTCAGAAGCCTGCGTGCCCGATGCCCTGACGATAATTTCGTAGTCACCGGAGATGGCTTCGGGGGGCGGCTTGATGTTCATCTCGACGGTCTGGAAATCGCCCGCCGCCACCGAGTTTATGTTGCTCAGGGAGAGTTCCACCGTCCACCCCTTCGGTTTATTGGTGGAGAGGCCGATATTTTCTATATTCCCTGTGCCGCTGTTGGCTACGGCTAAGGTGAAGTAGTTATCCTTGCCCGCTTGAGCCGTGGTGCTGAGGATACCGTCGACCGTGGTGAGGTACATGGCGTAGCTGTAGGGTATTGAGGTTACTACCGCCGTGAGCTCGATGGAACTCTTAATATCGCCCGAGCTTGCCTCCACCGTTATCAGGTATTCCCCCACTTCGGGGGTGAGCCAGGAGGCGGGGATGGCGGCGACGACTATCTGCTCTACGGTGGAGCTTTCGCCCTCTGCTGGCGGCTCTATCCTTATATCCAGTATCTGCCTGTCCCGGGGATAGGAGGGGGTAATCGAGGTCGTCCAGTCCGTGGGTCCGGTAGCCACGAGGTCGAAGACCCGTGCCTCGGTCCCCGTGTATTCCAGTTGAATGGTGAAATCGACGCTTGCCCCGGAGACTATCTCCAGCTTGTAGTAGTCAGAGGTAAGCTCAATGGTGGCTTCCTCATCCTGGGCTAGAACGGGGCTTAAGGGGAGAAGAGTGAGTAAGCATACCATTAAGACGCCGAAAGCTATTAGTCTTTTTTTCATCGCTTTGCCCCCTTGGCTAAATTGTCTCGTATCATATCAGAGCCGCTGGTCGTTAGCAAGTGATTGTAGTCATGGTTTTAACCGGCGAGCAGCTCCTTGAGCTTCTCGGTGAAGGCGGGGAGCGCCTTCTTCCAATCGCCGACCAGCCCGAAGCGGGCTTCCCTGAAGATATTGGCTTCGGGGTCTTTGTTGATGGCGACTATAGTCTTGGATCCGGAGCAGCCCGACATATGCTGGCTGGAACCGGACAGGGCTATGGCTATGTAAAGCTCGGGAGCCACAATCTTGCCGGTGAGCCCTATCTGCGCACCCGCGGCTACCCATTCGTTGTCGCAGGGCGGGCGGGTAGCGCCTACCGCGCCTTTGAGCATTTTAGCCAGCTCTTCGAGCTGGGCGAAGCCTTCGGTGCCGCCGATGCCCCTGCCGCCGCAGACCACGACCTCGGCGTCTTCCAGCTTTATGCCTGCCACCTTTTCCGGCACCTTCTCCAGCACCTTGGCCCTTATCGCCGACGGGTCCAGACCAGCCTCGACCTTAACCACCTCTCCTTTTCGGGAGGGGTCGGGCTCTAAGGGCGTCATTGTCTTGGCCCTGACGGTGGCTATCTGGGGGAAGGACTCGGTGGTGAAGACGGCCAGGGCGTTGCCGCCGTAGACGGGCTTGGTCTGCAATAGTTTCTTGGAAGAGGGGTCGATAGCCAACTCCAGGCAGCCCAGAGCCGCCGCCGTCTTGAGACGGAAGGCCAGCGCCGGCGCCAGGTCGCGCCCGATGGAGGTCTGCCCCAGCAATAGAATCTGGGGCGCCGCCTGCCCGATGACCTTTTCCATGACCGCCAGGTAAGCGTCGGTCTGGTAGTCTTTGAGCTGGGCGTCGTCGACGACATAGACCTTATCGGCGCCGCAGGCGATGGCTTCTTTAGCCGGCTCGCTTACGCCGCTGCCGACCAGCACCGCCGCCAGCTCCTGACCCAGGTCGTCGGCCAGCTTTCGGCCGCAGCCTAAAAGTTCGGTGGCGATTGCCGCCAGTTTACCTTCTTTAGTTTCACAGAAGATGAGAACACCTTTGTTTTCAGCCATGACTCTACTCCTATAATACCTTTACTTCGCGTAGTTTTGCCGCCAGGTTGGCGCCCGCTTCCTCGGGGCTTTCGCCCTCGACCATCTCACACTTGCCCTCGCGGACGGGCTGGAATAATTTCACCAGCTTGATATGCCGGCCGCCAGCGCCTATCTGGGAGGCTTCGACACCGATGTCGGCGGGCTTCCAGACAACAGGCTCCTTTTTCTTGGCGCCCATAATGCCCTTGATGGTGGGGTAGCGGGGCTCGCCGATTTCGTTGCTGACCGTAATCAGGCAGGGCAGGGAGACCTCGACGACCTCGTAGCCTTCGTCGGTGACCCGTTCCAGCTTTGCCTTGCCGCCGGCGGGCTCTATCTTCTTGACCAGGGTGACGCTGGGCAGTCCCAGGATTTCGGCGATGCCGGAGCCTACCTGTCCCGCGTTCCAGTCGGAAGCCTCGCGGCCGCAGAAGATAATGTCGTATTCGCCTATCTTCTTGATAGCCATCGCCAGGGCGTAGGCGGTCGACCAGCTGTCGCCGCCGTCGAAGGCTTCGTCCTCTAATAGAATCAGTTCGTCAGCCCCCATCGCCAGCGGTTTCTTGACGATGTCGCGGAGCTGGTTGGTGCCCAGGCTGACGGCGGTGACCTTGCCGCCCTGGGCGTCCTTAATCTTGAGCGCCGCCTCGACGCCGTATTCGGCGTAGGGGTCGATTACGGGCGATACCCCCTGGGGGGGCACTACCTTGTTGCCCGCAGCGTCTATCTTGAAGCTGGCGGGGGGCGCTTCGGGGTCGATTACTTGCTTGATGCAGACAATCATGTTCATAAAGCTTTGTTCCTCCTGCTTATTGCTTGCTAAAGGCTTAGGAATCCAACTAACTAATTTAGCATCGGTGCTTAATCAGTGTCAAGGCGAGTCGGGGGGTGGGGTGTCGATGTCGATGGTAATGCCCTCGCAGTCGACGGGGACTTCGAGGACGTCTTCGGGGTGTTTCCTGATTATCTCCCGGCCGCCGATGTCGCCGCTCAAATGGGATAGCGGCGCCTGGTATTTCCTGGCGAAAATAAGGGGGTGGCCCCTCCGGCCCTGGTAGGTGGGGATGGCGATGCCCTTATCACTGCCGCCGAATTCGTCAATCAACCGGTCGATGGTGGGGCTATCGACATAGGGCTGGTCGCCGAGGGTGAGCATGACCGCCTGCGCCTGACTATCGATGAATTTCAGCCCCGCGGCTATGGAGGTGCCCATCCCCTTTCGGTAGAGCGGGTTTACCACTACCTTGATGGGTCGGCCCGACAGTCTCCTCACCACCTCTTCGGCTTTGTAGCCCAGCACCACGATGACCTCGGCTGCTTTTGAGCCGAGGAGATTATCCAGGGTTTGTTCCAGCATGGTGTTGTCGCCCAGGGGCATTAATTGCTTGAGTTTGCCCATGCGGCTGGACTTGCCCGCCGCCAGCAGGATTGCCGAGACCGAGCCGCCTTCCATTACCCCGCCACCTTTATCTCAATGAGACTCAAACGTACCACCCGCTCGATGCCGCTTAAATCCTTGAAGACCTCTATGGTGTCATCGGGGAAGAGGCTGGCCAGCAGGCTGGTTATGGTCTCGCTCTGCCCCTGGCCTATCTCCAGCAGCATCGAGCCGCCGTCGGCAAGTTTGCTCTGGGCCTGGCGGCAGAGCCTGGCTATTATTTCCGTTCCCTCGGCGCCGCCGTCGAGGGCAATCAATGGCTCAAAATTCGTCGGGGCTAGCTCCGATGGCCGGACATAGGGCAGGTTGGCGACTATAATGTCGACCGTCTCCGGCAGGGGCTCAAGCATATCGCCCTCTATCAAATGGACTCTACCGGCCAAGCTGTGCCGCTGACAATTTATGCTGGCCACCTCAAGGGCGGCGGCGGAGATATCGGTGGCGTAGATTCTGGCTCCCGGTAACTCAAGAGCCAGGCTTACGGCGATAGCGCCGCAGCCGGTGCCGATATCGGCTATATTAGAGATAGGCTGGTTCTGCGCCAGCTTTAGAGCTGTTTCCACCAGCAACTCGCTTTCGGGGCGGGGGATGAGGGTGTGGGGGTTGACATAAAATTTCAGCCCGTAGAACTCGCGGTGGCCGGTTATATAGGCGGCAGGCTCGCCGCTTAAGCGGCGCTCGACTAATGCCCGGAAGGCTTTTTCGTCTCCGGGGCTTAGTTCTGCTTCGAGGTCAAGGTATAGTTGGGTGCGATTTATCTTTAAGACGTGCCTCAGCAGTAACTCAGCCTCCAGGGAGGCGTCTTCGATGTCGTTTTGGGCCAGTATAGCCCGGCTACGGCTGAGGGCTTCGGCGAGCTTCACGCCAGTTGCCTCTCCAGCTGTTTTGCCTGCTCGCTGGTGGTCAGGGCGTCGATAAGCTCATCGAGTTCGCCGTCCATAATTCGGGGCAGGTTGCGCAGGTTTTTGCCCAGGCGGTGGTCGGAGAGACGGTCCTGGGGGAAATTATAGGTCCTTATCTTTTCGGCGCGGTCGCCCGTGCCCACCTGGGAACGGCGCTGCTGGCTGAGTGCCTGTTCCTGTTTGGTGCGCTCTATATCCAGGAGGCGGGCGCGGAGCACCGACATCGCCTTGGTGCGGTTTCTTAGCTGGGAGCGTTCGTCCTGGCAGGTGCTGACCATGCCGGTGGGGAGGTGGGTGATGCGCACGGCGGTGGCCACCTTGTTTACGTTCTGCCCCCCGGCCCCGCCGCTGTGGTAAATGTCGATTCTAAGGTCGTCGGGGTTGACGTCCACCTCGACCTCGTCGGCCTGGGGGAGGACGGCCACCGTCGCCGTCGAGGTGTGGAGCCGTCCCGAGGATTCGGTGACGGGCACCCTTTGCACGCGGTGGACGCCGCGCTCATACTTGAGGCGGCTGAAGGCGCCCTTGCCCCTGACCTCAAAGATTATTTCCTTGAAGCCGCCGATGCCGCTCTCGTTGCTATTGATAACATCCACATCCCAGCCTTTGACTAGGGCGTAGCGGGAGTACATGCGGAAGAGGTTGGCAGCAAACAGTCCGGCTTCGTCGCCGCCAGCGCCCGCCCGTATTTCCATTATAATGTCGCGGTCGGCGTTGGCATCCTTGGGCAGCAGGGCGAGCTTCAATTCTTGCAGAAGGCTTTCCTGCTGGGGTTCGAGTTTTTCTATCTCCTGCCGGGCCATGGCGGCCATGTCTTCGTCGAGCTTGCCGTCGAGCATTGTCCTGGTTTCTTCCAACTGCTTGGCGGTCGCCTTGTATTTTCGGTAGGTGACGACTACATCCTCAATGCCCGCGCGTTCCTGAGCCAGCGCCTGCACCTTTTTCAGGTCGGTGGCAATTTCGGGCTTAGAGATTTGCTTATTTAGCTCTTCGTAGTGCTTTTCTATTTTTTTCAGTCTGTCCCACATGACGAGTCTCCGCTGAAAATTATAGCACAGGGGTAGTGGGTGCTCAAAATGGGGGGGATACCTCCCCCCTTGTTTAGCGGAGGTATTATCTTCCCGCCCAATACCCACCCTACAGAGGTGTAACCTCTATATACTTCTCTTCCCCACTCAGTTTCCCCCTTTAGTAAAGGGGGATTAAGGGGGATTTCCTCTCGCTTACTGGGGTGTTTAAGAGGGGTGAATACGGGGCCCCCGCAAAAACAAAGTTTTTGTGGGGTAAAAGCCCCTCTTTGCCTTAAAAGGGTGGTGGGTGGGAAAAGATAAAATCGGGGGTGGGGGGGCTAAATAGTGAATGCCGGGCATCTTGACAGGTGGGTGTCGCAATTGTATTATCTATCTCCCTGGTGACAACATGTCGGTCAGAAATATCTTATATAGAAAGGAGGCGAAAAATGGCAGAGCAGAAAAAGGCACAGTCCAAGACACAGAAGATTCTCGGCTTTATTGGTATGGCCGCCTTCAGCCTCGGCCTTGTGATGGCGATAATCTACGGTGTTATTTCCCGGGACAGCGCTAACGTAATCCTGGCACTGGTCATTCTGGGCATTGTTGTTGGCTTTCTGAACATTACCAGAAGGGAGATGGCTCTCCTTCTCCTCACCGCTGTCGCCCTCATCGTGGTGGGTAAAGCTAGTTTTTCCCCGCTGAATGACCTGGTGGACGGGCTCGGCACCAGTCTTAACGGCATTGTGAGCTATTTAGCTGTCTTCATGGCCCCGGCTGCCGTCGTCACCGCTGTCCGTGCCGTCTGGGCCGTTGCCCGCCCCGGGGACTAGCTGCTAGAAAAAGTATAGCGTCAGGTGTTGGGGGATTACGCTCCGCCCTAATGAGTAGGCGCCATCCCATAACGCCGGTAAAGCTTCGGCAAGTCTATGGTGTGGCGCACCAGATTCTTGGTGTTGCTGCTAGAGGTAGACTCCGGGCGGAAGTCCCTGGGCTTAACTTTCGAACCATCACTCCTTATCCCGTAGCGTCGGTAAAGCCTCGGCAAATCTATGGTGTGGTACACTACATTGACTTTGGTATCATACCGAATCTGCCAGCCTAAGGGGCTGTTAGTCTCCAGGCTGCGGCTACCTTCAAATTGCCAGGGGAGCAGGTATTCTTCGCTCAGGGTATCTACATTGAGCTTGAGCTTTTGGAACAAATGGTGCGCGGTCAATAAAAAGGCAATGCCAAAGGCTGTGGTGAATGGCTCCGGTAGGGCGACCAGTCCAATTCCCAGGTACTTAAGAAGCCTGACACTAGTTCTAGTTTGAATCACGTAGACCCGAAAACCATATCCTGGCCGGCCGTATCCAGTGCCAGTGATTCTCAATAAAAAATAGGCGGATAAAGATAAAATGTATTCTTTTTGCCGGGCGTTGTCAAGTGGTTTTTTAAGAGGGGACTTTGCCCCGCCCCACCTTTGTTAGCGGAGGTTGTTTCGTCCCACCCAATACCCACCCTATAAAGGTTAAACCTCTATAAACTCCTTATTTGTGGGGTGTTTTAAGAGGGGGTTTACCCCCTCTTTTCATTAAAAGGGTGGTGGGTGGGAAAAGATATAAAACGGGGTGGGGGGAATAAGAATAGGTGGCTCCCCGAGTAGGACTCGAACCTACAACCTAGCGGTTAACAGCCGCCCGCTCTACCAATTGAGCTATCGGGGAACAGAGAAGGCGCCCACTATTATTGCCTTTGCCGATTACGGCGTCAAGAGGCGATTAGAGATAGAGGGGTTTTAAGCAGCCGGGGTTTCGCCCGGGTGCAGCTTTTTCCATCTTTCCAGCAGCTGCTCCTTGCTTTCCTTGTGGTCGGGGTCGGGTACGCAGCAATCCACCGGGCAGACCTCAACACAGCGCGAGGACTCGTGAGAGCCGACGCACTCGGTGCACTTATTGGGGTCGATTACATAGATTTCGTCTCCCTCGCTGATAGCCCCGTTGGGGCATTCAGGCTCACAGGCTCCGCAGCTAATGCACTCCTCAGTAATCTTGTATGCCATTTCTTAAACTATCCTCCTGGTCTTGATTGAGTTTTATTTTACCACTAATCCCCGTTCAATGCACCTTTTAACCACCTCCTTAAACGAGCCGTTTTCTAGTTAAGTGGCTCTTCTTTCATCCAGATACGGTACATTTTTTCGCCGGCTTCCTCAAAGCACTTGAAGCCCCTGGAGTCGACCTCTTCCACCTCGACCTCGCCCAGCTCGCGGCACTGCTCCAGCCAGTTCCGGAAGTGGGCACCGCCGCCGAAGTAGACCTTGCGCCACTTATTGCCCCGGGCGTCCATTTTTTCTTTGACCAACTCTTCCTGAGCCAGTCTCTCTCTTTCTGCGGTCTCTTCCGACATCCGTCTCTCACTTAATAGAGTAAGTCCCGGGCGGCGCTTCGTCAAGGGGTGGGTTTCCGCTTAGCCAGGGCTTGCTTGAGGGCTTGGCCGAAGGCGTTCATAATCTCGGAGTCATAGTTTTCAATTTCGCCCCGGTCGCAGAGCCTGGCCAGCTCGGGGTCGAGGGGCAGTTGCCCCAGCAGGGGGGCATTCGACGACCTGGCCATTTCTTCTCCGCGGCTGGGACCGAAGACTTCCATCTTTTTGCCCGTGTCGGGCAGCTTCAGGTAGCTCATGTTCTCCACCACGCCCAGCACGGTCTTATCCATCTTTTGCGCCATGTTGACCGCCTTGCGCACAATCATGGCCGTCAGGTCCTGGGGGGTGAAGACGATGATGACGCCGGAGATGGGGAAGGACTGCATCACGGTGAGGGGAGCGTCGGCGGTGCCGGGGGGCAAATCTATAAGCAGGTAGTCGAGCTTGCCCCAGAGGACGCCCTCCCAGAACTGCTTGATGGTGTTGCTGATTAAAGGGCCGCGCCAGATAACGGCGTCGTCTTCCTGCGGCAGCAACAGGTTGATGGACATTACCTCGATGCCCGACCTCGAGAGCACGGGCAGGATGCCGGTCTCGCTGCCGCTGGGGCGGCCGGCGATGCCGAACATCTTAGGAATGCTGGGGCCGGTGAGGTCGGCGTCCAGTATGCCCACCTCGTAGCCCTGGCGCTGGAGGGCGATGGCGGCTAAGCCCGCCACCAGCGATTTGCCTACCCCGCCCTTGCCGCTCATCACGGCGATGATGTTGCCGATTTTATTGAGCTCGGCGGGCTTGGCCTCGCTGAACTCTATTGTCACCTTCTTTGCCCCGGACAGCTTGCTCACCGCGCCTTTAGCCTTGTCGGTGACCCATTTCTTAGCCTCGTCGTTGAGGGCGGTGGACGACAGCGTGATTTTGACCTCATCGCTGGAAATCGCAATCTGCCTCACCAGGTTGAGACCATTGAGGTCTCGCATAACGACGGGAACCATTACCTTTTCCAGGCTTTCTCTTACTTGCTCTTCAGTAGCCATAAAAAATCTCCCCTCTGTTTAACTTCTTTCGCCGAATATACGGGTGCCGATTCTTACCAGGTTAGCCCCTTCTTCCAGGGCTACCGGGTAGGAGTTGGTCATGCCCATAGATAGGTATTTCATCTCGACATTGGGTATCGCCAGAGCTTTGATGCGCTCGAAAATCTTCCTGGTGGTTATAAAATAGGGGCGGGAGTCTTCGGGGTTGCCGAAGCGGGGGCCCATGGTCATAAGCCCCGTTACTTTGATGTTGGGCAGCCCGGAGATTGCCCTGACCAGTCCTTCGGCTTTTTCGGGCGGTACGCCCGCTTTCTGCGGCTCCTTGCCGCTGTTTATCTCGACCAGCACCGGCATCACCTTGCCGACTAAAGCGCAGCGCTTATCAATCTCTCTAGCCAGCTCAACCGAATCGACGGTCTCTATCATATCAAAAAGCTTTACCGCTTTCTTGACCTTGTTCTTCTGCAAATGGCCGATGAAGTGCCACCTCGCCTTTTTGCCGATAGCGGGGTAGATGGCCTCGGCTTCCTGGATATAGTTTTGCCCGATAATCTCTATGCCCGCTTCCACGGCGGCCAGCACTTCCTCCGCCGTCCTCGTCTTGGCGGCGGCGACTAGCTCCACCCCCTCGGGCAGCTCTTTTAATAGCTTTTGAGTGTTTTCCCTGATTCCCATTAATACCTCGTCCCGCGTTAGCTGGCGGCGCCTCGCCGCAAAGTGAGTGAGGCTAATACCATCAGACCCGCGGCATAGCCAGCCAGGACGCCGATTTCCTTGCCGATATCGAGCAGGCCCTGTCCCTGGAGCATTAAAGCCCGGATGCCATCCACGCCGTAGGTAAGGGGCAGGAACTTGGCTATCCACTGCAGGTATTCCGGCATCTGGCTTACGGGCCAGAGCAGCCCGCAGAGGAATATCTGGGGCAGTATAATCAGGGGGATGAACTGCACCATCTGGAACTCGTTGCGGGCGAATACGGAGATGAAAATCCCCAGACAAACAGCCAGAATACCGATAATAATCTCGAAGACGATAATCTGCCAAAGCTCGCCGTTGAAGCTGACATTGAGCACATATATCAGATAGAAGAACAGAATCATGGTCTGGAGTACGGCGAAGAGCAGGAAACCGAGCAGATAACCCCCCACTATATCCAGCTTGGAGACCGGTGAAGCCATCAGCCGTTCCAGCGTCCCCTGGGAGCGCTCCCTTAAGAAACTGATGCCGGTGAGCAGGAAGCCGAAGAAGAGTATTAACACCGCCAGCACAGCGGGGGCGATGTAGTCCAGCGTTTGCTTTTCGGGGATACTGACGCCGACGATGCTGGCTATCACCAGCGGGACGGCTACCAGCAGCACCATAGTGCGGCGGTCGCGTATCAGCTGTAGTATCACCCTGCCGGCGATGGTAAGCGTCTGGTTAAACACTTTTATCCTCGCGGTGAATAAAATGTAAAAAGGCGTCCTCCAGGTTGGCGTCCGCTTTGCCGGTGGCTTTTCTTAGTTCAGTCGGCGTACCCTGGGCGATGACCACGCCGTCGCGCATAAAAGCCAGGCGGTCGCAGTGGGCGGCGTCGTCCATGGTGTGGCTGGAAACGATAAGGGTGGTGCCCTGCCGGGTGAGGTCGGCGAAGTGCTCCCAGAAGGTAACCCTGAGCTCGGGGTCGAGCCCGACGGTGGGCTCGTCGAGGAAGAGCAGGGGTGGGTTGTGGACGATGGCGCAGGCCAGGCTGACCCTCTGCTTCATGCCGCCGCTGAGCTTTGTCACCGAGTCCTTGCGGCGCGACCAGAGGTCAACCAGCTTTATTGCCTCTTCGACGCGTTCGTTGCGCTGGCGCTTATCGTTCATCCGGTAGACGCGGGCGAAGAAGTTAACGTTCTGGATAATCGACAGCTCGGTGTAGAGCGAGGGCAACTGGGGCATGTAGCCGATAAGGTGGGCGGTCTGGCGGGAGGGGGTCTGACCCAGTATCCTCAGGCTGCCCGACTTGGGCTCTAAGAGCCCGACCAGCAGCCGAATGAGGGTGGTCTTGCCAGCGCCGTTGGGGCCGAGTAAGCCGAAGCTGATACCCGCCGGAATCTCCAGCGTTAGCCCGTCGACTGCCTTGATATTTTTGTAATTGAACGAGGCTTTATCTACCTCGACCGCCGCTTGGGCCGCTTGCCTCTTCATGTCTGTCAGCTTTAAGAATATAGTTCTGCGCCCGATTAGTCAAGCGGAGTTAAACAATGAGAGTGGCTGCCGAGCCAGGATTCGAACCTGGGCTAAGGGATCCAAAGTCCCCGGTGCTACCACTACACCACTCGGCATCCTAAATGGTGCCGAAGGTCGGGTTCGAACCGACACGGGGGTTGCCCCCCAACAGTTTTTGAGACTGTCGCGTCTGCCTATTCCGCCACTT
>CAZPLG010000005.1:0-12748 GCA_964587415.1 uncultured Dehalococcoidales bacterium
GGGAGCACTTTATCGAGTGCAAAATCTGGGCGGAAAATCCGAAAGGGGAGAAGACGGCCTCGGGTCGTGCGGTGGTTACGCTGCCGGCCGGGGGCTGATGATTAGAATAGAGAAAAGGAGGACTAGACGATGAGTAAAAGACTGAAAGGTAAGGTGGCTATCGTTACCGGCTCGGGGCAGGGCATCGGCAGGGCTATCGCCATCGCCCTGGCTGAAGAGGGGGCTAAGGTGGTGACCAACAACCGCCGCCCCGGTTCCAAGGGCGGTGACGCCGAGACCGTGGTCAAGGAGATCGAGGGGATGGGTGGGGAGGCGATGCCCTTCTTCGGCAGTATTTCCGATTTCGATGATGCCGAGATGATAGTCAAGCTGGCCGTGGAGAAATTCGGCAGGCTGGATATACTGGTCAATAATGCCGGCGCCGACGCCCCGCGCATGGTCTGGAATATGACCGAGGAGGACTGGGACAGGTGCCTGGACTCGTTCCTTAAAGGCTCGTTCAACTGCACCCGCTTCGCCGCGGGCATAATGAGGGAGCAGAAGTGGGGGAGGATTATCAATACCACCTCTACCGCCTGGCTGGGCACGGTGGGACACTGTAACTACGGCGCCGCCAAGGCCGGCATCGTCGGGCTGACTCGGGCGGTGGCCCGGGAGGTGGGGCGGTACGGGGTGACCTGCAACGCCTACGCACCCACCGCCGCTACACGGTTTACCTTAAGCGAAGAGATAGTGGCCGGCTTCAAAAAGCGGTACGAAGCGGGCCTGATGACCAAGAAGCGTTTCGAGGAACTGACCAACCCGCCCAAGCCGGAGACGGTGGGGCCTTTTATCGTTTACCTTTGCACCGACGAGGCAGCCGATATCAACGGGCAGGTCTTCGATGTCACCGGCGGCGATATCGCTATCTACTCCGAGCCGGTGAAGAGGAAGTCCATCGTCAAAGAGGTGGGAATGTGGACGGTGGAGGAGCTAATCGAGCAGGTGCCCAAGGTTTTGCTGGAGGGTTATAAGAACCCGGCGCCGCCTAAGGCTGATAAATAGGGGTTTTGTAACCCAGCCCCACCTTGTTGGGCGGAGGTATTATTTTCCCACCCAATACCCACCCTGCAGAGGTGTCACCTCTATAGACTTCTCTCCCCACCCCTTATTCAGGGGTGTTTAAGAGGGGGCAAAGCCCCCTCTTTACCTTAAAAGGGTGGCGGGTGGGAAAAGATATAAAACGGGGTGGGGGAGGGTGGAAACCACACCAGGCTAAGGAGTTTACTCATTAGGGCGGGTTGGGTTGGGACGAAAAACCCACGTCCGCCAGGGTGGGGTGGGAATAATAGGAAATCCCCCTTAATTCCCCTTTACAAAAGGGGGAAACGGAGTGGTGGTTATCAGACCCGGCGCTTTTCCCAGTCTTCGCGGTTTAGCTCCATGAGGATGAAGCTGTAGCTGTCCTTTTTGAGGTGGCCGCAGGGGACAAAGCCGCACTTGCTAAAACACTTTTGCGCCCGCTTATTGCCGACAAGTGTCTTGAGGTAGAGGCGGTTGAGCTTGGTTCTTTGGAAGACATAGTCGAGAAGTGCCGCTACGGCGTCGGCGCCGTAGCCCTGGTCCCAGTAGTCGCGGTCGCCGATCATAATGCCCAACTCGGCTTCGCCTTTATCGCTGTTGATGTCGTAATAGGTGCAGTTGCCGATGTGCTTGCCTTCCCTGGTCTCGATAGCGAACTGGTGCCTGATGGTGGGGGGATAGCGCAGGTCGCTGGTATAGTCCGCCAGGTATTGGGGGAAGGTAGTGGTGGGGAGGGGGGCGGCGTCGAGCGCCGCCAGCTCAGCGTTGGTCATCCAGGCATAATCATCCCGGGCGTCAGCCAGTCTTTTTTCCCGCAGCTTAACCTTGTCGCTAGAAATCATACTACTCTTAAATAGCTTCACAACCGGAAGGACAGGGAATCTTCTCCCGCTTCTAGCTCGTCGAGCGCCAGTTCCGCCGCTTGCTGGATTATCTCGCTGTCGTCGGTGAGGCAGCGTTCCAGGCTGTCTTTAGCCTCGGGGCCACCAATCTTGCCCAGTGCCTGTATAGCAGCCAGCTGGACGTCGATATCGGGGTCGGTGGTAAGCTCGCTTAAGTAGGGGGCGGCTTCCTTCTCTCCCAGCTCGCCGCAGGCGCTGGCGGCTTCGTAGCGTATCTCGGCGTCGGCGCTGGTCAGCTCCTTCACTAAAATGGGCAACCAGATTGGGTCGCAGCTCTTGCCCATGGCAAAGATGGCGCTGGTCTTGAGCCTGGGCACGCCGCTCCGGTACGCCCTGGCGATGGCTTTTTCCATCTGGGGGAGGCTTAGGGGGGCGGCGGCTTCCAGGGCGCGGCACTTGATTTCTATGGAACGACTGGTATCTTCAATGATGCCGAGCAGGACACGGCAGACCTTGGTTTTATGTTTGGAGCGCAGCTTTTCCAGCTCGGCGAGCATGGCGAACTTGCCCAGGGCGGTGGCCGCCGCCGCCTGGACTTTCTCCGGGCTTTCCGGTTTCAAGAGCTCGATGAGGGGGTCAATGAGGCAGGTTTCCTCGCTTTCCCACAGGCCCTCGATAGCCTTGCTTTGCACATCGGCGTCTTTATCCTTGAGGTGGCTCTTGAAGATGTCGTCGAAGTCGAGCTCAAAATTGTCCTCGGCCAGCTCGACGAGCCGATACATAATCTGCCGCCGCCTTTTCGGCTCGATAATTTTCCATGTCTGCTCGAAGAGAGCCAGCTCCTGCGCGTTGAGGTTGGATAGCTCTGCCAGCCTGGAGCTGAGCAGGGGCCTGGCGCTATCGCCCAGGGCGGCAACGGTCTCTTCGATGGGCAGTGGCATAGCTGCCTAGTCCTCCTCTTCGTCGTCGTATTCTTCCTGGCCGTATTCCCAGATAGGCTGGGTAAATTGGTCGATATATTCGCCCATCGCCTCGGCGGCGACCTGTTTGAGCCTGTCGGCGGCCTCTTTGGCAATCTGGGTCAGCTCGCCGACGTCGACCTCTATATCCAGTATTTTGGTCAGCGCCTGTAGCACCGCCAGCGCCGCCACCGGGTTCTGGATGCGGGTGGCGTGCATGGGCACCTCGCCGAGAAGGCAGATGCCCTCGATGTCTCTCTCCTTGGCGACGCCGAGAAGCAGACCGTTTAAGCCCGCGATCTGCAGGTTGCCCCGCTGCACCAGGTCGTATTTATCCAGCTCTTCCGCCATGTGCGGGCTGGTGACGACGCCCCACACCCTGGGTTGCTCGGTGTGATGTATGCGGCTCAGGGCGGCGGCGCAGGTGTATATCCGCTTTGCCTGGAACCTGACGCCGACGTCGAGGACGCAGTTGGCCAGCTCGTAGCCCTTGGTGATAGGCTGGTCCTCGCCGATGAAGAGTATTATATCGCTGCCCTCGCCCGGGTTTTTCCAGTAGTAGAATCGGCTCTGGGGGAAATGGGGTTCCTCTACGATATTGTCCCGAGCTACCACCCCGATGGCGTCGAAGAAGTAGGAGGGTTCGAATTCGCCCAGCTCTTTGAAGTCGAGCTTTTTGCGGAGGTAGCTGGCGACGATGATGGAGACATCGCCGATGCCGGGCCAGGAAGCCAGCATGACCGGGCTTTTAAGCTTGGGGCGGGCGTATATTTTGAACAAGTTTTTCATCAGCTATCCTATTTACTCGCCACCGACAGGCGGGGGCAGTAGAGGGGTGGGGTGCTGATTACGCCGCTGACCCACTTGGGCTGGCTGCCGATAGCGCTAATCTCCTTGAGGAGTTGATAGACGTTGCCCGATACCATGGTGTTCTTTACCCTACCTACTATTTTACCACTTTCCACTTTATAACCTAAGAGGACATTGCCGCTGAAGTCGCCGCCGAGTATGTTGCCTTGCTCGGCGCCCATGAGGTGCTCGATGACCAGCCCTTCCTTGATGTCGCTGACCATATCATCAAAGTTAACCTTGCCCGGGGCAATGACCAGGGTGCTGGGGGAGGGGAGGGGGAGCCCGCCGCCGCGGCTGGCGCTGCCAGTGCTCCTGGTGTTGGCTAAAGCGGCGGTCTGCAAATCATAGAGGAAATTAGCCACCACGCCCTGCTCAATCAGAGGCGTGCGCTGGCTGGGGACGCCCTCGTCGTCGCAGGGGCGGCTGTGGGGGCGGTAGGCGATAGTGGGGTCATCCGTAAGCGAGAGCTTGTTATCGAAAACCTGTTCGCCCAGTTTGCTGCCGATGGGGGAAGCCCCTTCTAAGACGGTCTTGCCGTTGAACGCCGCCATCAATGGCGAGATTAAGGCGCTGGTTACTCCCTCCGGGGTAAAGATGACGGGGAGTTGCCTGGTGGGTACCGACGCCTGATTTTTAGCTAAATCCAGTTGCCTGAGCACTACCCCGACTATCTCTCCGACCTCGGTTAAAGGGTGGCCGGAGCTCTGGCCCTCGCCGACGAAGAGCATGTCGGTTCCCCGGACCAGGTTGCCGACGACGCCTATACTAAAAATACTCGTTTTATAGCTCGCCTGCCCGCCGCGGGAGTTTATAATCCGCAGGGCGATAGTCTCCTTTTCCACCGCCGCCTCGCAGACGATCTCCGGCGTGTGTTCGGTAATGAGGGCGATGAGCTCCTCGCCGAGCTGAGCCATTTTTTCGACGGGGAAAGCCTCGACGTTGGCATCGAATATATCCACTTCGGGATAGGGGGTATTGGGGGGAAGCTCGAACTTTGCCTTGGTGCCGAACCTGGCTGTCTCTACAGCGTTTTCTACCAGACTTTGGACGTCGGCGATGTCGGTGGCGGTGGCGTAGCCGAGCCGGCCGTCTTTGATAATGCGTAAGGCTACACTCGTACTCTGCTTGCCCTGTACGTGCTTGAGGCGGTTAGCTTCGAACTGCACGGGAGTTTCTTCAGCGGAGACGAGAAAGACCTCGGCGGCTTCAGCAACTTTCCTGGCTTGCTCCAGTATCCTTTCCACTAGCCGCCTCCCACCAGACACTTGCGGATTCTGATGTGGGGGCTGCCGTTGGAGATGGGGAGGGGATACTGCCCGCCCTTGCCGCAGCCGCCGCCCTGATTCATGTCCAGGTCGTTGCCGATGGCGTCTATATTATTAAGGGTGATGAAGACATTGCCGGTGAGCACCACCGGCCTTAGAGCCTCGGCGAGCTTGCCGTTGCGTATCATGTAGGCTTCGCCCGCGGAGAAGGTGAACATCTCCATGCTGGTGGTGCCGCCGAACCAGTTCTTGGCGTAGACGCCTTCCTCGATGTCGGCGATGATATTGTTAAAAGAGGTTAAGCCCGGCTCGATGTAGGTGTTGGTCATGCGCACGATGGGCGGGAATCTGTAGTTGATGGCGCGGGCGTTGCCGGTGGGCTTTTCGCCCATTATGGCGGCGGTCTCCCGCGAGTGGAGCCGTCCCACCAGCTCGCCTTCCTTAATAAGGTAGGTCTTGGTCGCTGCCACGCCTTCATCGTCATATTTATAGCTGCCGCGCAGGTCGGGAACGGCGGCGCTGTCGATGATATTAAGCTCCCTGCCGCCGAATTTCTTGCCTAGAACCATAATCTGGCGCAGGCGTTTGTTTTCGTAGATGTGGTCGGCTTCCGAGAGGTGGCCGAAGGCTTCGTGGACGAAGACGCCCGCCAGCACCGGGTCTAAGACTACGGTGTACTCGCCGCCCTTTACCTGGGGGGCGGAGAGAAGCGCGACGGCGTGTTTCGCCGTCTCTTCCACCTGCTGGTGAAGATTCCTGATGGCATCGAAGTCGCCGCGACTGCCCAGGCTCAAGCCCGCCTGCTGCACCTCGCCGTCATTAGCGGCTACGGCGCTGATGCGCAGGGTGATATCCGTCCTCGGCTGCTCGATGTAGCTGCCCGCCGAGTTCAGGAATATGGTCTTTTTGTAGCTGTCGCCGTAGCCGATAACGGAGGTCTGGAGGTGGGGGGTGCGCCAGATGATTTCGTTGTATTCGTCGAGGAGTTTTTTCTTTTCCGCTAGCGGTATGGTCAGTGGAATGTCTTTGCCGTTCGATACCGTGTCGACGACAGGCTCGACAGGGGCGAGTTTACTCTCCTCTTTACCGACGAGTTTTGCCTGCTCGACCGCCCGCTCTACTCTCCGGGGGAGGTCGGTGAGGTCGTTAAAGCTGACGAAGCCCCAGCCGCCTTTGACCAGGGCGCGGATGTTGCCGCCGACGGCGGTGGACTGCTCTGCCGATTCCAGCTCTTTGCCGCGGTAGGTGATGTAGCTACGCTGGCTTTCTTCAAGGCGGGCTTCGATATAGTCGGCGCTGTGTTTTTTTAGCGCCTCGGCTAGCTGGCGGCTGACGGCCCTGATATCGGTCATGGTATTAACAGTTTACCATTGACGATAACGGGGCTGTCAATTTATGCGTCTAATCGTGGATGCGGCTCAGATACCAGCTGCCGCCCGGTGTGTCCCGATAGATATCGCAGACCATGCCCTTGCTGGTCTTGACCCTGAAATAGTTGCGGGTCATCTCCTTGCCCCACCACTCCTCCTCGGTGCGCCACTTTTCGTAGACACTGGTGATGCGCTGCCTGTCGCCGTTGCGGGCCAGGGTTAAGGGTGTCCCCTGCACGTTCACCGTGACCTTGAGCTCTTCCGGTTTCTCCAATATCTTAGCCAATGCTCCAATCCCCCTTGACTATAGCTTGCGCAATACTCCGATTACCTTGCCCTGAATCTCGACGTCGTCGGGCGGGTAGTACATGGGCTGCATCTCTTTGTTGGCCGGTTGCAGACGGATGCGGCCGCCTTCGTGGTAGACCTTTTTTAGGGTTACTTCCTGCTCTACCTTGAGCCAGACCGCCGCCATTTCGCCCTCTTCCACACTGCTCATCTGCTGTATTAAGACGATATCGCCATCGCCGACGAGGGCGTCAATCATGGAAAAGCCCTTGACTCTGAGGGCGTAGATGCCTTTTCTGCCCCGCGTCACCTCGTCGGTGAGCTGGAGCGTTTCTTCGGGGACGGAATTCCAGGTGTCGGCGGTGGGCACGGGTATCGGCTTGCCGGCGGCGATGGTGCCCAGCAGGGGCACCAGGGAGACAGCTTCCAGTTTGCGGTCGGTGAGCTGGATGCTGCGGAAGACGGTGGGGTCGCGGCGGATGTGCCCTTCGGTCTCAAGCTTGTTGAGGTGGTGCTGGACGACGGAGGGCGTGCTGATGTCGCAGCCTTTGGCGATGTCCCTGACGGTGGGGGCGTAGCCCCTTTTGTCGAGAAACTGGCGGATGTAGTTTAAAATACGCTCCCGTGTGGGCATGCCAGCCATTGTTATCTCCTTAAAACATTTGTTCTGAATACAAGTGTATCATATGAGTTTGGGGTTGTCAAGGGGGGGGCTTTGAGATTCAGTGAGACTTATGCATGTGGGGTTGCAGCCTCCCCACCCCGATTTTATCTATTCCCGCCCGCCGCCCTTTTAAGGTAAAGAGGGGTTTCACCCCTCTTAAACACCCCAGAGGGTTGAGGGGAGAGAAGTCTATAGAGGTTACACCCTTATAGGGTGGGTTTTGGGTGGGAAGAAAAGACGTTCGTTAACAAGGGGGATGTGTTGGGGGGGCTAAAAAATTGACAGCCTGGGCGTCTAACGCTAAAATTGGTTGGTGCCAGCGATTTTTATTCTCGTCGCTGCCGCCTGACCTTTAGAGGAAAGTCCGACGGATTAAGAAAGGGGGACTATATTGACGCAGGTCGCCGAAGCCAAGCCAGCCGTTAATATTAACGATGACTATTGCAGCCGTTGCTCTATCTGTGGCTCTCTTTGCCCCTACGACGCCATAACCAGAGACCACGAGAACGATAAAATGATCCTGGATATAGAGAAGTGCCAGGTCTGTGGTATCTGCGCCTCCGCCTGCCCGGCCCGGGCTATCGATACCATCTACTACGACCGCGACTCTCTGCTCAACTACCTGAGGAAGGTGAAGCCGAACTATAAGAGCGACACCCTGGTTGTTATGTGCAAGGGCAGCGCCCCCGACTTCAGCCAGGTGGGTAAGCTCTTCGGGGTAAATGATTTCGTGCCGCTTTCCGTGCCCTGTGTCGGGCGCATTTCCGAGGAGTTGCTGCTGGCGATGCTGGCGGAGGGGATAAAAAAGATTGACATCCTCGCCTGCGACGAGGACTACTGCCGCTTCCACCGGGGCAGCCCGCTCACCGGGCGGCGCGTTATGGCCCTGAACTACATGCTGTCGCAGCTGGGCTATGGTAAAGATACAATAACCATGAAGCGCAACAGCCTGAAGGTGAAGGTGGATAAGGACCTCTGTATCGCCTGCGGCAACTGCGTCTTCTACTGTCCCTATGATGCTCCCAAGCTGGAGAGCGAGGGGGGCATCAGCTTCGACCTGGATGCCTGCCGGGGGTGCGGCTTGTGTGTTTCCCTCTGCCCCGCTTTCGCCCTCGACCTGGAGAACTGGGAGAGGGATAAAATCTCAGACCTGCTGCCGAAGCTAATTGCCGAGATGAAGCCGCCTAAAATCCTCGTCTTCCGCTGCCAGTGGGCGGTCTATCCGCCCTTGAACGGTGATGTGAGCCCTAACGTGCGCGCCATAGAACTGCCCTGCTCGGGGCGGGTCGAAGCCATCCACGTCCTCGAGGCGCTGCAGAACGGCGCCGATGGGGTTATGGTGATTGCCTGCTCCGAGGACGACTGCAAGCAGGAGGGAGTGAGCGCCAAAGCCGAGCACGTGGTGGCTAAAATCAAGGGACAGCTGGAGCAAATAGGGTTGGGGGAGAGGCTGGGCTTCGGCTCGGTTTCGCCGCGCTATGAGGGACAGGCGGAGGAAGCTATAAAGCAATTCCGCCAGAAGATAGAAACTATCGGGACGAAGGGGAAGAGCTAATGATTGTAACCGTACTGAAGCCTCTGGACGAAATCCTGGAATCGATATCTCCTTATAAAAAGATTCTAATCGCCGGCTGCGACGGCTGCACCCAGCCGCCGCGGGGCATGAGAGAGGTTAAAACCCTAAAACAACTGCTGGAGCTGGCCGGCAAGCTCAAGAATAAGAAGTTCGAGTTTAAGCTGACCTCGGTGGTCAAGCAGTGCGATACCGTGCTCACCAAATCGACCATAAAACCATACGTGGAAGATATAGACGCCGTGCTCTCCCTCGCCTGCGGGGCGGGGCCTCAAACCGTTGCCGAGGTTTTCCCCGACCTGCCCGTCATTCCCGCCCAGAACTCCCACTTCGTCGGCATCGACGATCGGGAGGGGGGCACCATGTTCGACAGCTGCTCTTCCTGCGGGGACTGCGTCCTGGCCCTGACCGGAGCCGTTTGCCCGATTACGCGCTGCGCCAAGGGGCTGCTTAACGGCGCCTGCGGCGGGGCGCGGGAAGGGAAATGTGAGCTCGACCCGGAGCGGGACTGCGCCTGGGAGCTTATCTACAAGCGGCTGGAGAGGCTGGGGCAACTGGACAGGCTCAAGGAATTCCGCCCGCCGCGCAACTACCAGAAGAAGGCATGGAAGGTCGCCCCTTGATCATCACAGTCCATAGCTAATCCGTTAGACTATAGCTCATCCACTTGACCGTAGCTAGCCCACTGCCCTCAATTGCACATATAGTCCCCTAGCTGATATAATCAAACAGCTATGGTTCCCGCCAAGAAGCCTCAAAAAGACGATAGCCTGGAGATAATGCGCCATTCCGCCTCGCACGTGCTGGCGGAGGCGGTTCTTGCCATGTTCCCCGACGCCAAATTCGGCATCGGGCCCGCCACGCAGGACGGCTTTTACTACGATTTCGAGCTGCCCCGCCCCCTGACCCCCGACGACCTGCCCGTCATCGAAGCCAAGATGAAGGAGCTGGTTAAAGCCGACCTGCCTTTTAGCCGTGAGGAGTTGAGCAAAAAGGATGCTCGCTCTCTATTTGCCAAGCAGCCCTATAAGCTGGAGCTTATCGAAGAAATACCCGATGAAAAGGTCGGCGTCTATCGCCAGGGTTCGTTTGTCGACCTCTGCCGGGGACCTCACCTGGCTTCCACGGGAGAGATTAAAGCCTTCAAGCTGGTGAGCATCGCTGGAGCTTACTGGCGGGGTGACGAGCATAACCCCATGCTGCAGAGAGTCTACGGCGTCGCCTTCGATACCGAGGAAGCTCTAGACGACTACCTCAAAAACCTGCAGGAAGCGGCAAGACGCGACCACCGCAAGCTGGGTAAGGAGTTGGACCTTTTCAGTATCCATGAAGAAGCGGGGCCGGGACTGGTGCACTGGCACCCCAAGGGGTCCACTATACGCTGCGTTATCGAAGATTTCTGGAAGGACGAGCACTTCAAGCGGGGCTACGATTTGGTTTACACGCCGCATATCGGTAAGCTCGACCTCTGGAAGACGAGCGGGCACTGGGACTTCTACCGCGAGAACATGTACGACCCCATAGATGTCGAGGGGCAGGAATACGTTATAAAACCGATGAACTGCATCGGGCACATACTTATATATAAGACCAGCCAGCGCAGCTACCGCGAGCTGCCCTTGCGCTACGCCGAGCTGGGCACGGTCTATCGCTACGAGCGCTCCGGCGTCCTGCACGGTTTATCCAGAGTGCGGGGCTTTACCCAGGACGACGCCCACATCTTCTGCCGCTTCGACCAATTAGAGGACGAGGTGGCGGGGGTGCTCGACCTTGCCCTGTTCATGGTGGATACCTTCGGCTTCAGCAATTATAAGGTTTTTCTTTCCACACGGCCCGAAAAATACGCTGGCGATACCAAGGTCTGGGAAGAAGCCACCGATACTCTGGCCAGGGCTCTGGAACGGCAGAAGCTCGCCTACGAAATAGACCCCGGCGAGGGCGTCTTCTACGGGCCCAAGATAGATATAAAGTTCGAGGACGCGGTGGGGCGGGGGTGGCAGGGGCCGACCATCCAGGTCGACTTCAACCTGCCGGCGCGCTTCGAGGTTAACTACGTCGGCGAGGACGGGCAGGAGCACATGGTGGCTATGGTGCACCGCACCGTGCTGGGGAGCATGGAGCGCTTTCTGGCTTCGCTTATCGAGCACTACGGGGGGGCTTTCCCCGTCTGGCTGGCGCCCGTGCAGGCGGTGGTGATACCCATCGCCGACCGCCACCTGGAATACGCCCGCAAGCTGGAAGCCGAGCTCAAAAAGGAGGGGGTGCGGGGGGCGGTTGATGCTCGCTCGGAGACGGTGAACATGAAGATACGGCAGGCGCAACTGGAGAAGGTGCCCTACATGCTCATCGTGGGGGACAGGGAGGTTGCCGATGCCACCGTTTCCATCCGCCTGCGCAGCGGCGAGCAAGCCAACGCCCAGTCTTTTGCCGACTTCAAGAAGAAACTAAAAGGGATTATAGCCAGCCGCAGCCTGGAATTGAAGCTGTAAAACTTGACTAGCGCAGGCTGTTATGCTATAGTTTGTGCCCATAAACCTTAAGGGTCTGCGGGAGGTAAATAGGACATAGTTAAACCGCTACGGATTAACCAGGGCATTAGAGCCAGGGAAATCCGCCTGGTGGGTGAGAAGGGCGAGCAGTTGGGGATTATGCCCATAAGCCAGGCGCTGGAGATGGCGAGGAGGCAAGACCTTGACCTGGTTGAGGTAGCTCCTACCGCAAAACCGCCCGTATGCCGCGTGCTTGATTACGGTAAGTACAAGTACGAGCAGTCCAAGAAAGAGCGCGAGCAGAGAAAGAACCAGAAGGTTTCCCTGCTGCGTGAGGTCAGGTTGCGACCCAAGATTGGTAGTCACGACTTTGAGTCTAAGACCAGGTCGGTGAGGAAGCTTCTGGGGGAGGGCGACAAGGTTAAGATTACGGTGCGGTTCCGGGGACGGGAAATTACCCACCCTGAAATCGCCTGGGGTCTGTTGCAGCGGATGACGGAATCATTGCAGGGGGTGGCGGCTATTGCCCGGCAACCGGTGATTGAGGGGCGGAGTATGACCGTAATCCTCTCGCCGTTAGCCGCCCAGAAAGCGAAAACGAGCGAGGTAGTGGCGAAAGAGGTAGTAAAGGGGTCTTAAGAAATTGCCGAAGATAAAAACCCATAAGGGAGCCAAGAGCCGCTTCCACATCACGGGCAGCGGCAAAATTATGCGAGTTAAGGGTGGCAAGAGCCATTTCCGCCGCCGCAAGCCGAAGCGGGTGCGGCGTCTCTTCGATGACACCATACCGCTGAGCGCCGTTGACCGGCAGCGGATAAGGCGGCTTTTGCCCTACGGTGTGAAGTAGATAGGGGGATATTTTGCGCATCAAGCGAGGGGTAACCAGCCACAAGCGACATAAGAAAGTATTAGCCATGACCAAGGGACACCGGGCCACCCGCCATTCCCTTTATAAGCGGGCTAAGGAGTCCATGCTCCACGCGTTGAGCTATTCCTACGCCCACCGCCGTGACCGCAAGGGCGACATGAGACGGCTCTGGATTTTGCGGGTCAGCGCCGCCAGCCGGGCGCAGGGGCTGAACTACGGTCAGTTTATCTACGGCTTGAAGCAGGCGGGGGTGGACATCAACCGCAAGGTCTTAGCCGATATGGCGGTGAGGGAGCCGGAGGCTTTCGCCAACCTGGTGACTGTGGCTAAGAAGAAGGTGGAAGGGTAGGAGGTTTTTTAACGAAGATTTTAAGAGGGGGTTTTACCCCCTCTTTTTTTTGTTCTCCCCGCCCGAGCTGTTTTTTCCCCCCCAAAACCACCCAAAAAGAGTGCCACCAGAATAGATTTTTATTGTACCCGACCCCCAAAATCCCCCCTTTGGAGTGAGACCCCCAC
>CAZPLG010000005.1:12758-28226 GCA_964587415.1 uncultured Dehalococcoidales bacterium
GTCTCCCCGCCCGAGCTGTTTTGCCCACCCAAAACCCACCCTACAGAGGTGCAACCTCTATAGATTTCTCTTCTCCCCTCCGCCTCTAAGCCCACGTTTGTCGTCCCACCCGTCCCACCCAATAGGAGTTAGACTCCTCTTAAACCTTTTATTCAGGGAGTTTAAGAGGGGGCGAAGCCCCCCGCTTTACCTTAAAAGGGTGGTGGGTGGGAAAAGATAAAATTGGGGTGGGGGACAAGATGACAGTGGAGTTGACCCCTAACTAGCCGATAACCTATAATCCAAGACAACCATGATAAGCGAGCTTGAGGAACTGATAGCCAACGCCCTGATGGAGCTGGAGACAATCACCCAGGATAAGGAGCTGGAAGCCTGGCGGGTGCGCTATTTGGGCAAGAAGAGCCAGCTAACTACGATTTTGCGCGGACTGGCCGGCTTACCGGTGGAGGAGCGGAAGCGGGTGGGGGCTTTAGCCAATCGTATCAAGAACGAGCTGGAGAGCAGCTATGAGCAGAAGACTCAACTGCTCCGCGAGGACCAGCTGGTGAGCGCCGTCGGTGCCGAGTCTCTCGATATTACTCTGCCCGGGCGTCTTTTGCCCGGAGGGCGTTTGCATCCCATCACCCAGACAATCCAGGAAATCCACGAAATCTTCGTTTCCATGGGCTTTCAGGTTATGGAAGCGCCCGAGGTGGAGTGGGACTACTACAACTTCGAGGCTTTGAATATTCCCCAGCACCACCCCGCCCGCGACAGCATGGCTACCCTCTGGGTTGACCAGAAAAACGAGCGTGGCGAAAGAAATATGTTGCTGCGCACCCACAACACGGCGGGGGACATCCGGGCGATGGAGATAATGAAACCGCCGATAAGGGTGGTGACCACGGGCAAGGTCTATCGCTACGAAGCCAGCGACGCCACCCACGTGCCCATGTTCTACCAGATTGACGGCTTCGCCGTGGACAAGAGCATCACCATGGCCGAGCTAAAGGGGACGCTCTACGAGTTCGCCCGCCGTTTCTTCGGCGAAGAGAGAAAGGTGCGCTTCCGCTGCGACTACTTCCCCTTCGTCGAGCCGGGGGTGGAGATGGCTATAGAGTGCGGTGTCTGCGGGGGCAAGGGCTGTCGGCTCTGCGGCAACAGCGGCTGGATAGAGATACTGGGGGCGGGGATGACACATCCCAAAGTTCTGGAGCGTGGTGGCTTAGACCCCAAAGTCTATTCCAGTTTTGCCTTTGGGATGGGCATAGACCGATTGCCCATGCTGCGTTACGGCATCGACGATATAAGACTCTTCTATGGCAGCGACCTTAGATTCTTGAGGCAGTTCTAGAGATGAAGATTTCACTAAGCTGGCTTAAAGATTACGTTGATATAAAGCTACCCGTTGACGAGCTTGCCCGCAAGCTGGCTATGGCCGGCACCGAGGTCAAGGCGTGGCAGGCTATCGGCGGTAGCTGGGAAGGCATCGTCGTCGGGCAGATTACGGCCATCAATCCCCACCCCAACGCCGACCGCCTGCTTCTGCCGACCATAGACCTGGGCGGCGAGGAGAGGGCCGTGGTCTGCGGGGCGCCCAACCTCAAGATAGGGGATAAGGTGGCTTTTGCCCACGTCGGTGCCAAGCTTATCGACGGTCATACCGGGGAACTTATAAGCCTGGAGGCGGCCAAGATACGGGGGGTGGTCTCGCAGGGCATGGTCTGCTCGGAGAAGGAACTGGGCATCTCCGATAGCCACGAGACAATTATGGTATTGCCCGCTGAGGCACCGGTGGGCACGCCGCTGGCCGACTACATGGGCGATACTATCCTCGACCTGGATATAACGCCCAACCGACCCGATTGCCTATCCGTTATCGGCATCGCCCGTGAAATCGCCGCTTTAACCGGGCAGAAGGTGCGTCTCCCCAAAGACGATTACGCTGAGTCCGCGACTATAATAGACAGCCAGGTAGCAGTGGAGATTGCCGACCCCGACCTCTGCCCGCGATATAGCGCCAGCCTGGTGAAGGGGATAAAGATAGGCTCTTCGCCGCCCTGGATGCAGCAGCGGCTTATCGCGGCGGGCATGCGTCCCATAAACAACATCGTCGATATTACCAACTACGTTATGCTGGAGTACGGCGAGCCGTTGCACGCCTTCGACTATAACCAGATTAGAGGCCAGAAGATTATCGTTCGCCGCGCTAAAAAAGGCGAGGTCATGGTTACCCTGGACGGCAGCAAGCGGGCGCTGGCGCCCGACATGCTGGTCATCGCCGACACGGAACGGGCAGTGGCGCTGGCGGGGGTGATGGGGGGCTATGACAGCGAGGTAACCGATAATACCACTGCCATCTTTTTGGAGGCGGCCAGTTTTAATCCGGCCAGCATCTATGAAACCGGCAACAGCCTGGGTCTGCCCAGCGAAGCCCGCATGCGCTTCGAGCGGGGGATTAGCCCCGGGGTAACCATTCCGGCGCTGAAACGGGCGACACAGCTTTTGGTGGAGCTGGGTGGGGGCGAGGCCGCCAAGGGCTTTATCGACGCCTATCCCGGCCAAAAGAAGGAGGAGCCTATCCGACTGCGGTCAAGTGAACTAAAACGCTTGCTGGGCGTTGAGTTCAGCGTCAAGCAGATGAAGGATACCTTGTCCTCCTTAGGCTTCGAGGTTAAAGCCGGAGCTTCGGGCGCCGAGTTACTGGCCAGCGCACCTTACTGGCGCAGCGACATTAGCCTCGAAGAAGACCTTATCGAGGAGGTCGCCCGCATTATCGGCTATGACGAAATCCCGATTGCCATGCTCAGCCAGCCCGTGCCCTGTCAGGACCCATCGCCTATACTCAGGCTGAAGTCGCAGGTGAGCCGCATACTCGCCGACTATGGCTTCCAGGAGGTCATCACCTTTTCCCTGACGGGCATGGATGCCTTGAATAAGCTCATGCCCCAGCCGCGCGCGCTGGAGCCGGAGCTGTTGCGCATGACCAAGCCCATGACCGCCGAGCAGGAGTATCTACGCCCGACGCTGCGGGCTAATCTTTTAACTGCATTAGAATCCAATCTGCGTCACGAGGAGAACGGTGTCAGGCTCTTCGAGCTGGGCAGGGTGTATCATCGCCGAAAGAATGACTTGCCGCTTGAGCCGGAGATAGTTTGTGGGGTGTTGGCAGGGCCCAGGTTCGAGACGTCCTGGCGGGGTGGCAACGAGGCGCTCGATTTCTACGACGCCAAGGGTATAATCGAGGGGCTGTTCGGGCAGCTCGGGGTGGAAGTCAGCTTCGAGGCGGGTTCGGACGAGAGCCTGCACCCGTTTAAGCAGGCGGCGGTAGTGGTCGGGGGGAAAAGGCTGGGGGTGGTCGGCGAATTGCACCCCAAGGTCGCGGATGCCTTTGAGATTGCCGAAGAGGTCTATCTCTTCGAGGTCGATTTGATGGCGCTCTTGCCCTTTACAATAGGGCATAAGATGTTCCAGCCGATTTCGCGCTTTCCGGCCGTGGTCAGGGACATGGCGCTGGTGGTAGACGCGGGGGTGACCAATGCTCAAGTGCAGGCTATTATGCGGGCTTTTCCGCTGGTGACCGAGGTTAGTCTCTTCGACCTATACAGTGGGGAGCAGTTGCTCGCGGGAAAAAAGTCTTTAGCTTACCGTATTACTTATCAGTCGCCGAAGCACACACTGACCGATGACGAGGTCAATAAGGTCCAGCAGCAGATTTTGGATAAACTGTCGAAGCAGCTGGGGGCAACCTTAAGGGGTTAGAGGTTAGCAAAGGTTTTGTTTCCCCACATCCCCACCTTGACTAACGTTGGTCTTTCGTCCCACCCAACCCACCCTAATGAGTAAACTCCTTAACCTGTGGGATACGCCCCACGTCCCCACTCTATTAGCGTACGTTATGATATCCCACCCAATACCCACCATGTAAGGGTGGTACCCCTTATATATCTCCCTTTGGGGGTTTGCCCTACCTAGTTTCCCCCTTTGATAAAGGGGGATTAAGGGGGATTTCTCCAAATCTGGGAGTTTTTAAGGGGGCTTTGCCCCCTCTTCAACTCCCCCAAAAGTAAGAGGTATATAGGGGTCTAACCCCTGTAGGGTGGGTATTGGGTGGGACAACAATAGTTACGCTAAACAAGGTGGGGAATGGGTGGGAATAGATGAAATCGGTGTGGGGACTAACTACCGATAATCTCTTTAAGCCTTTTGACTACCTCAGCCAGCGGCACCAGCTCCGACTCTTTCTCCGAGCGTTTCTTTAGCTCGACGCTGTCTTTGTCCAGAGTCCGGGGGCTGACGGTAAGCCGCAGCGGTATGCCCAGCAGGTCGGCGTCGTTGAACTTGACCCCGGGCGACTCAGGGCGGTCGTCGAAGAGGACTTCCAGTCCGGCGGCTTCCAGTTCGGCGTAGAGCTTTTCGGCTACTTCTTCTACTTTAGAGCCTTCCTTATAAAGCGGGCAAAGGTAGAGCTGGTAGGGGGCGAGGGTGAGGGGCCAGATAATGCCCTTGTCGTCGTGGTTTTGTTCGATGACTGCTGCCATCAGCCGGCTCAAGCCCAGGCCGTAGCAGCCCATGACCATAGGATGGGGCTTGCCTTTATCGTCGATGAAGGAGGCGTCGAACTTCTGGCTGTAGGTGGTGCCCAGCTTGAAGATATGCCCGACCTCGATACCCTGGGTCGATACTAGGACGCCGCCGCATTCGGGGCACTTGTCACCGGCCCGGGCACTGGCGATATCGGCGACGACATCCGCTTTAAA
Organism: uncultured Dehalococcoidales bacterium; assembly: GCA_964587415.1. GTDB lineage: Bacteria > Chloroflexota > Dehalococcoidia > Dehalococcoidales > BS750m-G39 > E44-bin88. The sequence continues at coordinate 17,498 of CAZPLG010000005.1, forward strand.
GTCCCGGGGGTAGTTCACGTTTTTGAGGTGGGTATCCGGCTTGTTGCCGCCAGCCACGAAGTTGTTCCCCGAATTTACCGAGTCGTCGGCGATGACCTTAAAGCCCTTGATGCCGACAGGCGAGGCCGCACCAGCCACCAAGCCGGCTTTTATAACCTCGGCCTCGGTAGCCAAGCGCAGCTCGCTGGCCTTGAGCTGGTTATTCAGTTTTGTTTCGTTGACGCCGAGGTCGCCGCGGATGACCACGAAGACGAGCTTGCCGTCGGCGATATAGAATACGGCCTTGAGGGTGTGGCTGTGGGGTATCTTCAGGAAGTTAGCCACTTCTTCGATGGAGCCCGCGCCGGGCGTGGCCACTTCCTCAACGACTAAAGGCTGGCCGTTATCGATTTTTTCTTTTACGCTCACCGCTTTTTCGGCGTTGGCGGCGTAGTTGCAGCCGGGGCAGTAGATAATCTCGTCCTCGCCGTCTTCGGCAACTACCATGAACTCGCGGGAGTCCTTGCCGCCGATAGCGCCGCTGTCGGCTTCGACCAGCATCGTGGGCAGGCCGCAGCGTTCGAAGATATTGCGGTAGGCCTGGTCCATCTTCCGGTAGCTGATATCCAGCCCGGCCTCGTCGGCGTCGAAGCTGTAGAGGTCTTTCATGAGGAACTCGCGCACCCTTATCAGCCCGCCCCGGGGGCGCGGCTCGTCGCGGAACTTGACCTGAATCTGGTAGAGAAGGAGGGGCAGGTCGCGGTAGCTCTGCACGTTATACTTAGCCAACTCGGTGATGACCTCTTCGTGGGTGGGCCCCAGAGCCAGCTTCCTCTCCCGGCGGTCGGAGAGGGTGAAGAGCACCTTGCCCAGGGCCTGGTCGCGGCCGGATTGCTGCCACATCTCGAACGGCTGCAACACCGGCAGGTTGACTTCCTGCCCGCCCGCCTTATCCATCTCGTCGCGGATGATGCTCTCTATTTTTTTGAGCACGCGCCAGCCTAAAGGCAGGTAGGAATAGATGCCAGCGGCCAGCTGCTGTATCATGCCGGCTCTTAATAATAGCTGGTGGCTGGCGGTTTCCGCCTCGGCGGGCACTTCGCGCTGGGTCTTACCGAATAGCTTTGATAGACGCATAGCTTTACCAGATTTTAATGATTTTTCCTTCCTTGTCTTTCATATTTCCGGTAACGGCGATGATAAAGTCGATGATGGCCCAGATACCCAGTCCGCCCAGAGTAAACAGCATTAGAATAGCCGTTCCGTACTTCTCCAGATAGAATCGGTGGATGCCGAGTTGGCCGAGAAACCAGGCAAGCAGGGTGACCGCCAGCCTCGATTTTTTAGAGACATCGCCGGCTACCGTTTTCAGCCCCAGCCCCGCCCCGCATTCGGTGCAGAATTCAGCCACGGGACTCGTCTTAGCGCCGCAGGCCTGGCAAAAGCTGCTGCCGATTAGAGGCTTGGCGCCACAGCCGAGGCAGATTTCGGGTGCCCCGATAAGTTCTTTACCACAGTTTCTACAAAACATGAATATCCTCCTCATACCGCTCGGATTTCCCCAAATTCTTTACCCATTAAATCATATCGGGCGGCTTTATTCTAGCCTTTAGCGGGTCATTTTTTAGATTCTTCGGTCGTTGCGCTCCCTCAGAATGACAGCCGCCCCTCCCTACCGCGTCATTTTGCGGACAAAGGTTATCAGGAAGAGGGCGATAGTGAAGACGCCGATAAACGACTCGAAGGCGCCGATGCCCTTTACCCAGGCTTCACTTGCCTCCAGCCAGCTGCCGTAGCCCATAGAGGTGAAGGACATGGTGCTGAAGGCCATGGAGTTGCCGAAGGCGTCCAGTTGCCAGTCGGCGCCGATGAGGAAATATATGATTCCCAGGCCTACGATGACCGAAGCCGCCCAGACGATAGCCCGCAGCGGCCTTTCGCCGTAGCCGCAGGTAAAGGAGACGAATAAAGACCAGAGCTTATGGAAGGGGTTGAGGTGCCACTTCAGCGCCTTTCTCTTGGCCGTCATCTCGCGGAAGAAGAACTCGCCGGCTATGTCGTACATGCCCCGGTCGTTATGCCAGAGCTTGAGGTTGCGGTAGACGGCGGCGGCTTCATTTATCAACTCCTGTTTTGTCTTCTCGTCCGCCTCCTCTTGGCGCGAAAGCTCTTTGTGTAAAAGCTCTTCGCCCAGTATGTTCTGGGAGCCCCAGTTTACCCCCTCTATATTGGCTTGAAAGAGGTCGGCGCCGTAGATACGGGCGCCTTCCATATCGGCTTTGGTGAGGTTGGTATCGGGGCCGCGGAGGTCGGCGTAGTTGAGATTCGCCTGCTGGAGGCGCGCCCGGTGCAGGTTGGCCCCGCGCAGGTCGGCGCGCTGTAAGTCGGCTCCTTTCAGGTGGGCGTTTACTAATCTGGCTCCCGCCAGGTCGGCGTCTTCCAGAAAAGCCCCTTCCAGGTGGGCGCCGCTCAGGTTAGCGCCTTCCAGGTGCGCCCGCATCAGGTAAGCCTTTTTTAGCTGGGCGCCCGACAGGTCGGCCCAGTCGAGGTGGGCTTCCTCCAGCTCGGCTCCATCAAGATGGGCTTCGGTAAGGGTGGCTTTGCCCAGGTGGGCTTTGAGCAGCCCCGCTTTTTTAAGCTGGGCTTTCGACAGGTTGGCTCCTTCCAGGTGAGCGCCCTGCAGGTCGGCGCCGTCGGCGTTGGCACCGGTCAGGTCGGCGCCTTCCAGCTGAGCGCCGCGCAGGGCTGCCCGCTCCAGTTGCGCGCCGGAAAGATTGGAGCCTTCCAGGTGGGCGTACCACAACGAGGCTTCGTTAAGATGGATGCCGGAAAGGTCGAGCCCGCTCAGGTCGATGTTTTCGGCGAACTCTCGCCTTGACAGGTCGAGGCCCTCAGCCTTGCCGCCGTGCCTTTTTATCATAGCCAGCACTTCTTTACGGGTCAGGGGTTTTGGTTTCGCCATAGCTGTGCCTCCTTTGGGCTGGTGTTGTGATTATTTCGTCTTGGCTATTTTACCCATACGTGTTTTTTCTTGCCAGTCAGAATGTAAAACTGCTCAAGCATGGCTTGCATCGTTTCTACTGCGTATCTCGCTGCCTTTGCAGTGAATTTTGCTCGCTCTAGAGTAACTTCTCCTTTGGCTTCTGGCCAGGGAGAAGGGGCTGAACTTGGTTTTCCTTTGTAGTGCAATATCTCGTCGCGTAATTCCACAAGTTTGTGAAAGTCTTGGAAGGGCGTTTTTCCTTTATTGAATGTTTTATTGCCGATTTGTTTCGTAATTTCCAACCATTTATCTTCTATAGGGGGATGTCTTTGCCTCTCTTTAGGCTTTCCCAAAACGTCAATATAGCCTTCGTCATACTTTTCGAATTCTTGGCCGAGCACTTGTATAGCTTCCTGATTGATAAATGCCTCCAAGCAAGAAGCCGCGAGTATGATTGCTTGTATTGTGTATCTTAATTCATCACTGCGCTGTTTGTTTTTACTGGCTTTCTCTGCATTGATGGCGTGTTGCTGTGCAAGTTCATAAAGTATTATCTCAAAAGCAGTCCGTACCTCGGCTGATGCAGAAACATGTACTCCGATTTTTATAGCCGCGTGTTCTTCTATTGTTGCCATCTCTAAAACCTCTCCACTTCCCCCATCAATACCTTTATAAAATCCTTCTCCTCTATAGTCTTAATCTTCTCGCCCTTCTTGAAAAGGATGGCTCTGCCCTTGCCGCAGGCGATGCCGATATCGGCGTCGCGGGCTTCACCGGGGCCGTTGACGATACAGCCCATGACGGCCACCTTTATCGGTTTGTCAATCTTGAGCAGCTCCTTTTCCACTTCTGCGGCTAATTTTACTATATCTACCTCGGCGCGACCACAGGCGGGGCAGCTGACCAGTATCGGGCCGTGCTGACGCAGGTTGAGGCTTTTCAGTATTTCGTAGGCGGCGATGACCTCCTCGCGGGGGTGGGCGCTCAAGGAAACGCGTATGGTATCGCCGATGCCATCATATAAAAGGGTGCCGATGCCCACCGTGCTGCGGATGATGCCGGTGCGGGGTGGGCCGGATTCGGTAACGCCGATATGGAGGGGATAGGGAATCTTCTGGGCGATGCTCTGGTAGGCTTCGATAGTCGTGGGGACATCGAAGGCTTTGACCGAGACCTTTATAAGCTCGAAGTCAAGCTCTTCCAATAGCCTTACCTGTTTCAGCGCCGCCTCGACCATCTGCTCCGAAATAGAAAGCTGGGGGTCGGGGGAGGGGGGCAGGCTGCCGGCGTTGACCCCGACGCGTATGGGCACGCCTCTCTCCTTAGCGGCGTTGGCTACCGCCTTGACCTTGTCGGGTTCGCTAATGTTCCCCGGGTTCAGGCGCAGGCCGTCGCAGCCGGATTCGAGTGCTGTCAGCGCCAGGCGGTGGTCGAAGTGAATATCGGCGATGAGGGGGATGGAAATAGCTTTTTTAATGGCTTTTATGGCTTGGGCGGCTTTGGTGTCGGGGACAGCTACACGCACTATCTCGCAGCCGCAGTCTTCGAGCTCCTTGATTTGCTCTACAGTTGACATAACATCGGCGGTGTTGGTCTTGGTCATTGACTGCACCACGATAGGGGCGCCGCTGCCGACGGTGACCTTGCCGACCTGGACTGGCTTTGAGATTCGCCTGGGTTTCATTGTAGTAAACTCCCTCCGCTTATCCAGCGAAAGATGTCCTGGTAGGTAATCAGCACAAGCAAGGCTAATAATATCATAAATCCGATGGAGTGCACGATGCCTTCCGTTTTCGGGGAGACGCGCTTGCCCCGCCGTATCCATTCCAGCAGGACGAATAGAATTCTGCCCCCGTCGAGGGCGGGGAAGGGTATCAGCTGGGTTATGGCGATGGCGATGCTGATGAATGCCGTCAGTTCCAGTACCGGGCTTATCCCGCTGTGAGCCACCTCTCCGGCAACCTGCACTATGCCCACCGGTCCCGCAGGCTTGAAGGGTATGGTGCCCATAATCATGCCGAGGATGCCGTTCTTGTAGAGGACAAGAGACTCGATGCACGAGCGCGCCCCTATAGGTATTGCTTCCCAGGGGGGATAGCTTTCGCTGACGGTAACCGCGTTTTCAGTTGTGTAGCCTATGCCGACGGCTCCCTCACCTTCGGGGGGGCGCCAGCGGGGCGTAAGCTCGACGGTCTCGGTGGTGGCGTCGGCATGCTCCACGGTCAGTGAAATCTCCGTGCCCAGGTTGAGTTGAATATAGCGGCTGATGTCGCCGCCGCTTTTTATCTCATGGCCTTCGACGCTGATAATGGTATCTCCGGCTTGGATGCCCGCCATCTCGGCGGGCGAGTCGGGGGCGACCTCTTCTACCGTCACCTGCCCGCTGACTATATCATGAGGAACCATATAAGCCACGGATAGAAGTACGAAAGGCAAAAGCAGGTTCATCAATATGCCGCCGCCGAGAACCAGCAGCCTGACGCCGTAGCCCCGGCTGGCCAGGCCCTTGGGCACAGTGGGGTCTACTTCTCCGGAAATCTTGTTAAAACCGCCGAAGGGTATCCAGTTGATGGAGTAGAGCGTACTTCGCCACTTGCGGCCGTAGGCGCGCGGCGGGAAGCCGACGCCGAATTCCTCTACCGGTACCCCCGTAGCCTTGGCGGCGAAGAAGTGCCCCAGCTCGTGGACGATGATAAGTACGGAGAGGACGATTACGCCGACGACTATGGTGAGTATCACGATTTGTCTCCAGCGGCGAGCTGCATGACCCTTTCCCGGGCCCAGTCGTCCGCCGCCAGTATTTCTTCCAGCGTGGGCCTGGTGGTGGCTTTATGCTTGTCCAGCACCTGCTCGACCAGTTTGGGTATATCGGTGAACTTGATTTGCCCGGCTAAGAATTGCTGCACGGCAATCTCGTCGGCGCCGCAGAGCGCGGCGGGATAGGTTCCCCCCCGCTTCCCCGCCTCAATGGCTATCCTTAAACAGGGGAAAGCATCGGGGTCGGGGGGCTCGAAGTTAAGCTCTTCCATATTCTCCCAGTCGAGCCGGGGGAGGTGGGGGTTAGCCAGGCGTTCGGGATAGGAGAGGGCGTACTGGATGGGCAGACGCATATCGGGCTTGCCCAATTGGGCTTTGACCGAGCCGTCGGCGAATTCCACCATAGAATGCACGATGCTCTGGGGATGGATTGCAACCTTAATGCTATCGAAATGCATATCAAAGAGCCAGCGGGCTTCGATTACCTCCAGCCCCTTGTTCATCAGCGTCGCCGAGTCGATAGTGACCTTGTTGCCCATCTGCCAGGAGGGGTGTTTTAATGCTTGCTCGGGGGTAACCTTAGCCAGCTCATCGGGGGAATAGCGCCGAAAGGGACCGCCCGAGGCGGTTAGAATAATTTTAGCTGGCCGGTTCGTCTCGCCTTCGAGGCACTGCCAGATAGCGCTGTGCTCGCTGTCGACGGGCAAAATCTTAGCCCCGTTCCGCTTGGCTTCGGCGGTGATAATACCGCCGGCCATGACCAGCGATTCCTTGTTGGCTAGAGCTACCTGTTTGCCCGCCCGCACCGCCTCCAGTGTCGGCTTTAGCCCCCACCGGCCCGAGGTGGCGACGACCACCAGGTCTATCTCGGGGTGGTGAGCCATTTCTTCCATCGACATAAACTCGTACTGGTGGGTGGTGGGGGGTGGGGTCTTAGTCTCCTGATGAAAGACGAAGCGGGGCTGAAACTTCTCTATTTGCTCGGCGAGGAGGGTGGTGTTCCTGCCTCCCGCCAGCCCGATGATGCTGAAGTGGCCGGGGAGGGCGTCGATTACTTCCAGGGTCTGGCGGCCTATGGAGCCGGTGGCGCCGAGGACGGCGATCCGCTTTACTATATAGCCCATACTACATAATAATATACCACGACACCGGCAAAGACAATGCTATCTATCCTGTCGAGGAAGCCGCCGTGCCCGGACAGCCACCCGCCTGAGTCCTTGACGCCCGTGTTGCGTTTGAGCAGGGACTCAGCCAGGTCGCCGAGCTGCCCGAAGAGACTAATCAAAAAGCCTAGTAATACCGCCTGCCCGTAGCCGATGGGGAGCTGGAGGGGGGTGGGGAGGGTGAAGAGCAGGGCGATGACGATAGCTCCCAGAAAGCCGCCGATGGTGCCTTCCCGGGTCTTGCCGGGGGAGATGGTGGGGGCGAGCTTGTGTCGGCCCAGCATTTTGCCCACGAAGTAGGCGGCGGTGTCGGAGCCGAAGGTGACCACTATGGCCAGGAAGACCCAGTTCCGGCCGTCTTCCAGACCTCTTAAGCCGACGAAGTAGCTCAGGAGCCAGCCCACATACAAAATGCCGCCCAGCGTCCACGCCCAGCCGATAAATGCCCCCTCTCTCCGCCGACGTGCGATTAGCCAGATGAGCGATAGCACTACCGCCGAGGCGAGCAGGACTGGTGGGGTGAGATAAGTATTATCGAGCTGGGGGCTTATGATAAATAACAGCGTCCAGAGCAGCCCGAACCAGGTGAGGGGGGCTATTTTTATCTTCTCACCCATCTTATAGAACTCGAAGACCGCCAGCAGTCCCCATATAGCCACCAGTACGGTGAGCCAGGGGAGGGGTTGGTCGAACCAGACGGCGGCGACCAGGATGGGGATGGCCCAGAGCGCGGTTAGAAGCCTGTTCTTTAGCATATTATTACAGGGCGCCGAAGCGCCTTTGACGGCGGCTGTAGGCGAGGAGCGCTTTGTCAATCTCCTTACTATCAAAGTCGGGCCAGAAGACCTCGGCGAAATAGTATTCGCTGTAGGCGGCCTGCCAAATCAAGAAGTTGCTGATGCGGAGCTCGCCCGCGGTACGGATGACCAAATCGACCTCGGGTAGGCCCGCGGTATAGAGATAGCTGCCGAACAATTGTTCGTCTATCTTCTGGGGTGGGACGCCCTCGGCTATAATGCGGCGCACGGCGTCCAGAATCTCGGCGCGACCGCCGTAGTCGAAGGCGAGGCTGAGCGTCATCCCCTTGTTGTCTTTGGTCAGCTCCACTGCCCTGGTTATCGCCCGCTGCAAGCCCTTGGAAAACCCGTCGAGGCGGCCCAGGTGGCGGATTTTGATGCCCTTCTTATGCAGCTCAAGGGTCTCTTCATCTATCGCTTCCTGCAGGAGGTTGAGCAGGCCGTCAATCTCCTCTTTAGGGCGTTTCCAGTTTTCGGTGGAGAAGCCGTAGAGGGTGAGGCATTTGAGCTTAAGTTTGGCGAAGTATTCAATCACCGAGCGCAGGTTTTCCACGCCCGCCTGGTGGCCTTCGAGGCGGGGCAGGCCGCGCTTTTGCGCCCAGCGGCCGTTGCCGTCCATGATGATGGCGATATGGTTGGGGAATCGGGGGGTCTTTTTCTTAGCCGATGAACCGGCCGTCGCTCTGTTGCTCATAATAAATAAAGGTGTGCTAAACACACCTGCTCTTTGCCCGAAGACCTTGGCTAGACCTCCCTGAGCTCGGCTTCTTTATCGTGGGCTATCTTTTCGATATCGGCGATAAAGCTGTCGGTGACCTTTTGCAGCTGGTCCTGGGCGCGCTTTTGCTCGTCCTGAGATATCTCCTTGCTCTTCTCCAGCCCTTTGAGCTCGGTCATGGCGTCGCGGCGCTGGTTGCGTATCACTATCTTTCTTTCTTCCACCCGCTTGTGCACTATCTTGATTAGCTCCTGGCGGCGCTCTTCGCTTAAAGGGGGGAGATTTAAGCGTATGAGGTTGCCGTCGCTGGTGGGGTTTAAGCCCAGCTCGGACTTTAAGATTGCCTTTTCTATATTAGGGATGGTGCTCCTGTCCCAGGGCTGGATGACGAGGAGCCTGGCGGCGGGGGCGGAGATGCCGGCAATCTGGTTGAGGGGGGTGGGTACGCCAGCGTAGTCTACCTTGATGTGTTCGATGAGGGCGGGGGTGGCGTGACCGGTGCGAATGCTCGCCAGCTCCATGCGTAAGCCTTCAACCGAGGCTCGCATCTTTTCTTCCGTTGTCAATAAAACGGGGCTAACCACTTTACTGCTCGCTGTAGACCAGGGTGCCGATAGGGTCACCGGCTACCGCCCGCCCTATGCTGTTGGGCGCCTGAAGGTCGAAAACGATTATGGGCAGCCTGTTTTCCAGGCACAGGGAGAGGGCGGTGGCATCCATTACTTCCAGGCGCAGGTTAAGCATCTCGAAGTGGGTGAGTTTGTCGAACTTCTTGGCCTTGGGGTCGACGAGGGGGTCGGCGCTGTAGATGCCGTCGACGTTATTCTTGGTCATCAATAAGACCTGGGCTTCAATCTCTATAGCGCGCAGGGCGGCGGCGGTGTCGGTGGTCATATAGGGGTTGCCCGTGCCCCCGGCGAAGATAACGACCCTGCCTTTTTCCAGGTGGCGGATGGCGCGGCGCCTGATGTAGGGTTCGGCTACCTGCTGGACGGTTATCGCCGTCTGCATCCGGGTGGCGACTCCCTGGCTCTCCAGGACGTCCTGAAGGGCGAGGGCGTTTATTACTGTAGCCAGCATGCCCGCGTAGTCAGCGGTTACGCGGTCCATACCTTCCTTTTCGGCTTTTGCCCCCCGCCAGATGTTGCCGCCGCCGACGACGATGCCCACACCCACCTCCATGGCTACTACCTGTTTAATCTGCTGAGCGACCTTGATTAGGGTGGCGGCGTCAATGCCGTAGGTGGCTCCGCCGCTGAAGGCTTCGCCGCTGAGTTTAAGCAGGACCCGCTTGTATTTCGCCGCGCTCATTTTTTTGATTCTTGTTCGCCCAGTTCGAACCGGGCAAACCGGCCTACCTTGATGTTTTCGCCTACCTTGGCGATGGTTTCGGTGATGATATCCTGAATGGTCAGTTCTTGGTCTTTGATATAGGGTTGACGGAGCAGGCAGGCTGCCTGGGGTTCTATATCAGCCCCTTTGGGCACGTCTTCTTCGCTAACGAATCGGGGAGCCATGGCGGCTACCTGCATGGCCAGGTTGTGCGCCAGTTGCTTGAACTCGTCGGTGCGGGCGACGAAGTCGGTTTCACAGTTAAGCTCGACCATAGCGCCGACCCGACCCCCGATATGAATATAAGCTTCGACCAGTCCCTCGGCGGCGGTGCGCTCCGCTTTAGCCTTTGCCTTGAGCAAGCCCTGCTCTTTGAGGAATTCGAGCGCCTTTTTCCGGTTGCCTTCGTGTTTCTCCAGGGCGTTGCGGCACTGCATAATACCTGCGCCGGACTGCTCCCTCAGTTCTTTTATCGAATCCAGCGAGATTTTCAAGCTTCCTCTCCTTTGGGTTCGTCATCGGGAGCGCCAGCGGGGGTGTCGTCGGGGGTGAAGATGAGGGTTTCGGTCATTTCGGGCATGCCTTCCTCAGCGGCGCCGACTAGAGCCGCCCCGCCCGTCTTGCCCTCGATAATGGCGTCGGCAATCTTGCTGCATATCAGCTTGATGGTCCTGATGGCATCGTCGTTGGCGGGGATGGGGTAGTCTATATCATCGGGGTCGCAGTTGGTATCGACTATGGACACCACGGGTATGCCCACCCGCCTGGCTTCGGCGATGGCGATTCTTTCCTTGGTGGGGTCAATGATGAACAGGGCGTCGGGGAGCTTGGTCAGCTCCTTGAAGCCGCCCATCTGGCGGTTGAGTTTGGCGATTTCTTCGCCTAACTTGAGTGCTTCCTTTTTGGGCAGGCGCTCGAAGTCGCCGCGGCTTTGCTGGTCTTCGAGGCGGACGAGGTAGTCTATCCGCGCCTGGATGGTGCCGAAGTTGGTCAGCACCCC
>CAZPLG010000006.1:0-27538 GCA_964587415.1 uncultured Dehalococcoidales bacterium
ACATCCGCTTATTCAACTTAGAATCCGCTTTTTATTATGCAAAAATGAATCTCACTAGGGCTGGTGATTCACTAGACTGGCGATAAATTAAATTCCTTACAAAATCGCTTCAACTCTGATAGACTAAACTGGATTTCAAGCTTATAGTTGCGGAATAAGTCAACTAGGGGGAGCCACTATTTCTATTCCCCCTACCCCTTTCCCCAAAGGTTTTATTTCCCCCACCTTAAAAACCTCCCTGTCATTGCGAGCGAAGCGAAGCAATCTCTCCCCACCCCACCTTATTGGGCGTACGTCTTTCTGACCCACCCTACCCACCCTTAGAGGGGATTCTCCCTCTAGAATTCCTTCTGTGGGACGGCCTCCCAACTCCACCCTGTTAGCAGAAGTCCTGCTTTTTAGGGGTCTTAAAGGGGGCGAAGCCCCCTCTTTTCCTTAAAAGGGTGGAGGGTGGGAATAGATAAAATCGGGGTGGGGTTACGCCCTATCCCACCCAGGAGAGTTCATGCTGGGGGGCGAGGTTATAGATGATAAAGCCGAAGGGCTTTTCGATTTTCTTGACTACTGGCGGCCAGTGGGGTAGTCCTCTGGGTATGGTGATAACGGTGGGTAGGTTAAAGGTGAGCTTTTCTCCTTCCTTGCCCAGCGCTATCTCGATTTCCGCCCCCAGGTAGTCCAGCTTCTTGGGGTGGGTGCCTATGAAAATCATGAGCTTGTCGTAGGGGTGGGTATGAGCGCCTTTCCCCGGGTACCAGGGGCCGGTCTCGGTGCATAAGCCCGCCGCCATATGTAGGTTGAAGCCTTCGAGCTGGTCGCCCGTCATCCAGGTCAGCTCGGTGTTCTTTGGGTCTTTATGGACTTTTAGCGGTTTGATTAAATGGCTGTATTTCTTGCCGTCGGTGGGCTTGGGCTTGGAGTCGGTGGGCCACCATTCCACGCTCTCATCAGGGCCGAGAATGATGTGGCCGTGAGCGAAGGAATTATCGATGCGGGTGGTGTAGAGGGGGCAGTGGGGCAGCCCTTTGGGCAGCAGCACCAGGCAGGGCTTGTTAATTACGTGCTTTTCCTGCTCGGCGCCGAGCGCTATCTCGAATTCGGCGCCCAGGTAATCGAGCCGGTCGGGGTCGTGGCCGAAGAAGATGAGGCTTTCATCGTAGGCGGGGTGGACGTGGGGGCCCGCCCAGGGGTGCCAGAGGCCGGTTTCTTCGTAACGGCCCATGGCGAAGTTGACGGGGAAGTTTTCCAGGTCTTTGCCGTAAATCCAGATGAGTTCGCGGGCGTTGGCGCCCTTGGGTTCGCCTTTGTTGACGGGCATCGTTTTGACTAAATGCCCGTATTTGCTTTCAGCCATGATAAAACCCCCTGAGTTTTAGTCTACTGGTAGTGTAAGGCTAAGGGGTGTTTTTGGCAAGTTTTTTAAGTCCCACCCCAGGTTGTTTTTCCCACACCAGCCCACCCACAAACGTCTTTCAAAGGGGGCTTCGCCCCCTTAAAAACCCCCAAAATACGTGGAGTTAACGTTACTTCTAGGTTTCAAACCCTATGGGGTATTTAAGAGGGTGGTGGGTGGGAAAAGATATAAAACGGGGTGAGGTTTGGGGGGTATAAGTGAGTTAAGGTTCGGTTAAGTTAGCTCGGCGAGCAGTTTTTCGTCCATTGAGTGGCTGTGCTTCTCAGTGGGGAACTTGCCCGTCTTGACCTCGTCGCGGTAGGAGCTAACCGCCTTAGAGATAATGTCGGTGAGCTTGGCGTACTGTTTGGCGTGCCCGGGAACGAAGTCGGCGAAAGAGCCTAAAATATCGTTAATAACCTGCACCTGGCCGTCGCAGTCGGGTCCGGCGCCGATGCCGATGGTGGGGATACCTATTTTAGCGGTGATGAGCTTGGCCAGGGGGGCGGGCACTGTCTCCAGAACTACGGCGAAGGCTCCGGCTTGCTCAAGGACGCGGGCGTCTTCTAGCATCTTAGCGGCGGCTTCGGGGGTCTTGCCCTGGAGCTTAAAACCGCCGAACTGGTGGATGGACTGGGGGGTAAGCCCGATGTGCCCCATGACGGGGATGCCGCACTCTACGATGCGCTTTACCTTTTCCGCCACTGTTACGCCGCCCTCGAGCTTAACTGCCTGGGCGCCGCCTTCCTGAATAAAGCTGGCGGCGTTATAGAGGGCGTCTTCGACGCTGACATGGTAGGTCATGAAGGGCATATCGCCGATGACCATCGCCTTTTTGGTGCCCCTGACCACCGCTTTGGTGTGGTGGAGCATCTCTTCCATGGTCACCGGGATGGTCGATTCGTAGCCGAGGACAACCATGCCCAGGCTGTCGCCGACCAGAATCAGCGGTATTTCCGCCTCGTCGACGAGTTTGGCGGTGGCGTAGTCGTAAGCAGTGAGCATGGTGATTTTCTCACCCTTTTGCTTCATTTCTTTTATCTGGTTGATGGTTATGCGCATTGCTTGCCCTCCTCAAAGGGTCTCTATATCTCCACCACCCCTCCCAGGTCTTATGTCCCACCCAAACCCACCCAATAAGGGTGGTACCCCTTTTATATCCTCCTGTGGGGCTATGCTTCCCAACCCCACTCTGTTAACGTACGTTTTTCTATCCCAACCCAGCCCGCCCTAATGAGTAAACTCCTTAACCTGGGGGGCACGCCTCCCGTCCCCCTTTAGATTCCTCAGTCGCTGTGCTCCTTCAGAATGACACGTTGTATTTGGGAAGGGTTAGAAGGGTATGGCGTCGACGATATGCTTGGTCTTGGTGATGACGTTGTTCTCGTTGACATAGACCAGCCGGGGCAGGAAGTTTTTGACATCGGCCTCTTCGACATTGCGGTAGGTGAGGATGATAACGGTGTCGCCTTTGGAGGCCAGTCTGGCCGCCGGCCCCTGGATGCCTATCACGCCGCTGTCGGTGGGGGCTTCAATGGCGTAGGTGGTAAAGCGGGCGCCGTTGTTGGCGTTTAAGACCTGCACCTGTTCGTAGGGGCGAATGTCCGCCTCATCCATGAGCCGTTTGTCGATGGCGATGCTGCCTTCGTATTCGAGGTTGGCTTCGGTGACTGTGGCCCGGTGGATTTTGCTTTTGAGCATTATTCGCATCATAACCCTCCCGTTTATTTAGTGGCTTTTCAGTGCGGTTTGAAGTTCATTAGCTTGAGATTGGTCGATTTTGCCCTTAGCTAGGGCGATGGGGACAGTCTGGAGGCCGAGCTCGCGGTAGGTGGGGAGGAGGTGGGGGGCGGTTTCAGTCAGGGCGTCGAGGTGTTTGTTGATGGTGCCGATGTCGCCGCGAGCGATAGGCCCGGTGAGGCAGTTGGGGATGCCGATGGTTTCGATATTATGCAGCGTTCCGCGGAGCAGGGGGAGCAGTGCCTGGGTGGCCTGGGGTGGGGAAACGTCGAAGGTCTGCCAGAGGTCGCCAGCCAGCTTGACCAGGGTTACCAGGTAGTTGCAGGCGATGACCGCCGAGGCGTGGTAGAGGACTTTATCACTCGCCTTGAGCACTACCCAGTTACCGCCGAGGGCGCTCGCTATCTCCTTGAGTGTGGCCAGCAGGGGCTCTTCAGCTTCCAGGGCGAAGGTCGAGCCGGGCATATTGTCTATGGCTTGCTCGAGGCTGGCGAAGGTCTGGAGGGGGTGGAAGGCGCCGACTTCGGCGCCCGCTTTCTTCGCCGGCTCCAGGCTGGCTACGGAATCGGCCCCGCTGCAGTGGATAACGCTTTGCCCGGGATGCCAGTTGATTTCGGCTACGACCGGGGCGATGGCGTCGTCGGGGGTGGTGATAAAGATAAGCTCGGCGTTATCGGCGGCGGCCTGGTTGTTATCGAATACGCGGCTGCCACCGACTGCCTGCGCCAGCTTTTGCGCCGATGCCGGGGTACGGCTGGATACGGCGACTACTGGGTAGCCGCTCTGGTTGAGCCGCACCGCCAGGGCAGTGCCTACAGTTCCCGCTCCAATAAATCCCAATTTGAGCATTTCAGCTCCACCGTTTAAACTAAAAATACCTTCTCCGACACAAGCCAGAGAAGGCATTCATAAATACGGTATCTATTCCTGCCGTCTCGGTCGTATCCGATCCAAGCGACCTAGATTGTTAAGAGTCTTGGACTAACACGGCTTACCGCCCCTGCGGGTCGATAGCCATTTTTAGTATATGGGCTGGCTGGATTTTTGTCAATAGTACCTTGGGTTTATCCGCCGCCGGGTTTGACCAGAGGGATTTTGGCTTTACACAAGGGGCAGTCATCGGGGGGGTAGGTTACGGCTTGGGCGCGGAGGCAGCTGAAGAGAGGCACGCCGAAGTCCATCTCCTGGATGGAGCGGTCGACCAGGACGCCGATGCCTACGATTTCTCCGCCCAGCTTTTTTGCCGCCGCTATCGTCTGGCGGAGGGAGCCGCCCGTGGTGAAGATATCGTCCACGATTAGAACCCGCTCGCCGCGCTCGATGTTAAAGCCGCGCTTGAAAGCCCGCTCTTTGTCGCCCGTCTTTTCGGCGAAGATACCCCTGACCCCCAGCTGGCGGGCGGTCTCGAAAGCCAGGATGATGCCGCCGGTGGTGGGGGCGGCGACGACATCGATCTTTTGCTCGCGGAAGCGGTCGACAATCATTCGGCAGAGCTGCTCGGTGTGGGGTGGGGACTGCAGGACTTTGAACTTCTCCCAGTAGACGGGGGAGTGCAGGCCCGAGGTGAGCAGGAAGTGGCCTTTGAGTATCGCCCCCGCTTTTTCAAAGATTTCTTCGGTGTTTATTTGGCTCACCCTGTCCCCCTTATTAGCGTAGGTCAGGTCGTCCCACCCTGCCCACCCTTAGAGGGGATTCTCCCTCTAGAAATCCTTCTGGGGGTGGGCCTCCCGACCCCCTAGATTCTCCTTATATCCTTTGAGTGCGCTTGTTTATTCGGTGGCGACTTCCAGCTGTTCCGCCAGCGGGTAGTTGTTGGCTCCTCCCCATTCGCTTGTCGGCCAGTAGGAAAACCAGGCTTTGCCGATTATGTCCTCGCGGGATATCGTCCAGCCGCTATGGGAATCATTGGCGTAATTGCGGTTATCGCCGAGGACGAAGTACTCGTCATCGCCGAGCTCTGTCGGGGGGAAGGTGTAGGTGGGGGCTTCCTTTATGTAGGGTTCTTCCAGGGCGGTGCCGTCGATATATACCGCGCCGTCTTTTACCTCTACCGTATCACCGGGCAGCCCGATGAGGCGCTTGATATAGACCTCTTCGGTTTCAAAAGGCGGCTCCAGTATTATCACGTCGCCCCTTTCCGGTTCGTGGAACCAGTAGGTCGCCTTGCTTACCAGTAGCCATTCGCCTTCCATATAGTTGGGCTCCATGCAGGTCTCTATTACCTTGTAAGCCTGGACGGTTGCCCTTAGGGTGAAGAAAATGGCCAGGGCTATTACCAGCGTTATCAGGACGTCGCGGAGAATCGTTTTCATTTATATATTTCTCTTATCCTCTCTAGCTGGTTTTAATTATACCTTATCTGGCGGTATTCGTGCTAGGGGAGGTTTTCTTTGCCTCCCCACCTCACCTTGTTTAGCGTAGGTATTATTGTCCCGACCCAGCCCGCCCAAATGAGTTAAACAACTTAACCTGGGGGCGCGTTACTCCCCACCCGCCCAACAGGGGGTAGACCCCGGTTAGCCCCCACCTTTTGGGGGTTTTAAAGGGGGCAAAGCCCCCTTTTGAGAGACGTTTGTGGGTGGGTTGGTGTGGGAATGAAGACAGGGGTGTGGGAAGAAAGCCCCCCCAAAGTTGCACTTTTTTTGAGGTAGGTGCTAGAATGGCGGTGCTATGGACTATATGGAGCAGGCGCTCTCTCTGGCGAAGCTGGCTCTGGGGCAGGCCAGCCCCAACCCCGCGGTGGGGGCGGTGGTGGTTAAGGGGGGTGAGGTTGTCGGGCAGGGCTATACCCAGCCGCCCGGCTCCCACCACGCCGAGGTCCTGGCCTTGAAGCAGGCGGGTGGGGAGGCGGAGGGGGGCGTAATGTACGTCACCCTGGAGCCCTGTGCCCACCAGGGGCGGACGCCGCCCTGCACCGGGGCAATTATCTCCGCCGGCGTCAGCGAGGTGCACATGGCCATGCTCGACCCCAATCCAGTGGTTTCGGGGCGAGGGCAGGCAGAGCTGAAGAAGGCGGGGATTAAGACGGCTCTGGGCGAGCACGAAGAGGAAGCCAGGGATGTCAACGAGGCTTACATCAAGTTCATCACCACGGGCCTGCCCTTCGTTACCGTCAAGTTCGCCGTGAGCCTGGACGGTAAAATAGCCACCAAGAGCGGCGATTCCCGCTGGATTAGCGGGCCTGAATCCAGAAAATACGTCCACTGTTTGCGCTACACCAGCGACGCTATTATGGCTGGGGTGAATACGCTGCTGGCCGATAACCCCCACCTCACCACCCGCTGCTCGGGGGGGAAGGGGGGCGTGGCCCGAAAGCAGCCGCTGCGGGTGATTGTGGACGGTCATGGGCGCACGCCGTTGGACTCTAAGGTATTCAACGAGCCGGGGGAAACGCTGCTGGCGCTGAGCCAAAAGCTCAGCCCGGAGGAGCGGGCGGCTTTTACCAAAGCCGGCGCTGAGGTGCTGGAACCGTCTACCCCCGACGAGGTGGTTGACCTGGAGAAGTTACTCAGAGTGCTGGGCGAAAGGGAAATCACCAGCGTCATGGTGGAGGGGGGTGGCATTCTGCTCGGCTCCCTCTTCGACCGGGGGCTGGTGGATAAGGTTGTCGCCTTTATCGCCCCCATTATCATCGGTGGGGCGGGGGCAAGGACGGCCGTGGTCGGCGACGGGGTAAGTAAGGTCGCCGAGTCGTTCCACCTGGAGAGAGTAAAGGTGGGGAGGCTGGGGGACGACATCATGGTCAGCGGCTACGTCGCCAAATAAAGGGGAACGAAGATGTTTACCGGAATCGTAGAAGAAGTGGGCAAAGTTGTCTCGGCTTCGGCGGGAAGCCTGACTGTAGCCGCCGACGGCGTTCTCCAGGATATGCAAAAGGGCGCCAGCATGGCGGTCAACGGCGTCTGCCTGACCATAACCGCTTTTGACAGCAAATCCTTCTCCGTCGACGTCATGCCGGAGACGCTGGATAAGACCAACCTGGGGCTTTTGCGTCCCGGAGACGGAGTTAATTTAGAACGACCTCTGGCCGCCAACGGGCGGTTGGGGGGACATTTTGTGCAGGGGCATATCGACGACAGGGCCCGCATAAGCGCGGTCAGCCGCAGCGGCGAAGCCCTATTGCTCAGGTTCGATACGCCGACCCGCCTCATGCCCTATATCGTGGAGAAGGGCTTTATCGCCGTCGACGGCGTCAGCCTGACCGTTGTTGCCCGGGATGATAACTCGTTCCAGGTGTCGATAGTCGGCTATACGCGCCAGAACACCACCCTGGGGAACAGGGGGGTGGGGGATGCGGTCAACCTGGAGGTGGACATTATCGCTAAATATGTGGAACAATTAAATAAGCCGCATAGCGGCGGCATAACCATTGACTTTTTACAGGAACACGGGTTTCTGGTAGGTTAAGAGGGGGGAATATGGGATTATCGAGTATTGAAGAAGCGGTCGAGGATATAAAAGCAGGCAGGTTCGTTATCATCGTCGATGACGAGGACCGCGAGAACGAGGGCGACCTGGCGCTGGCGGCGGAAAAGGTCAGCCCCCAGGCGATTAACTTTATGGCTAAGCACGGTCGGGGCTTGATTTGCCTGCCGGTGGTCGGCGAGAGGCTGGACAAATTACAGCTGCCCCTGATGGTTGACGAGAACACCTGCAAGTTCGGCACTGCCTTTACCGTGTCGGTGGACGCCAAGCAGGGCACCACCACCGGTATCTCGGCGGCGGACCGGGCGCAGACCGTCAAAACCGTTATCGACCCCGCCACCCAGCCTGACGATTTAGTCCGGCCGGGGCACATCTTCCCGTTGCGGGCGAGAGAAGGTGGGGTGCTGGTGCGGGCGGGGCAGACGGAGGCTATCGTTGATTTGGCCAAGTTAGCCGACCTCTATCCCGCGGGGGTTATCTGCGAGATTATGAACGAGGATGGCACCATGGCGCGGTTGCCCCAGCTCGAGGAGATTGCCGACAAGTTCGAAATCAAGATAATATCGGTAGCCGACCTTATCGCCTACCGCCGCCGCCACGAAAAGCTGGTGCACCGGGTGGCCGAGGCCAAACTGCCCACCAAGTACGGCGAGTTTACCGCTATCGCCTACCGCAGCGACATCGACCCCGACGAACACCTGGCGCTGGTGATGGGAGATTTAAAAACCGATGAGCCGGTCCTGGTGCGGGTGCACAGCGAGTGCCTCACCGGCGATGTCTTCGGCAGCCTGCGCTGCGATTGCGGCGACCAGATTGGGCTGGCTATGGAGAACATCGCCAAGGAGGGGAGGGGCGTCTTCCTTTATATGCGGCAGGAGGGGCGGGGCATCGGCTTCCATAATAAGATTCGGGCTTACGCCCTTCAGGACGAGGGGCTGGATACGGTGGAGGCTAACCTTTCCTTAGGTTTCCCTTCCGACCTGCGCGACTACGGTATCGGTGCCCAGATTTTAGCCGACCTAGATTTGCGCGAAATCAGGCTTTTGACTAACAACCCGAAGAAGGTTATCGGGCTGGAGGGCTACGGGCTCAAAGTGGTGGAGAAAGTGCCGATTATTATTACCCCCAACCCCTATAACCGCAACTACCTGGTGACCAAGCAGAAGAAGATGGGTCACCGTTTAGAGATACCGGATATCGCCGATAATTAATATAATAAGGAGAAAGCAATGAGCAAGCCTATAGAAGGAATGCTGGTGGGGAAGGGGCTGAAGTTCGGGCTGGTCGTTTCCCGTTTCAACGAGTTTTTTACCCAGAAGCTGCTCGACGGGGCGCAGGACGCCCTGCTTCGCCACGGCGTAGCCCAAGCGGATATCGACGTCGCCTGGGTGCCGGGCTCGTTCGAAATCCCCCTCATCGCCAAGAAATTGGCCCAGACCAAGCGCTATGACGCTGTTATCTGCCTGGGGGCGGTGGTGCGGGGGGATACGCCTCACTTCGACTATATATCCGCCGAGGTGACCAAGGGGATTGCCATGGTGGGGTTGGAGATGGGGTTGCCGGTTATCTACGGCATGGTTACCGCCGATACCCTGGAACAGGCTATCGGGCGGGCCGGAACCAAAGAGGGGAACCAGGGCTTTAAAGCCGCGGTCAGCGCTATCGAGATGGCTAACCTTATGAAGGGTATAGCCTAGCCGCTTAAAAGGATGTAGCCACGGTCAACTTGGACGGTTCGGTTAATAGGGGTTCAATCCTGGTTTCAAGCTCCAAACGCTTGGGGTCGCCCTTCCAGGACTGCCAGTCGAGGTCGCTCTGCCAGGTGCTGAGGGCGAAGATGGTGGACTTGTCCTCCTGGCTCTGGAGCAGTTCGCCGGAGACATAGCCCGGCTGCTCGATTAGCTCGGTGCGCAGGTTGTTTAAAAGTTCGATGAGGTAGCCTTCTTGCCCCTTTTTTACGTGCCGTTCTATCAGTATCTTTAGTGCCATATTTTTTACTTTCTAGACTCTTTGAGATTGGCTTCAGTCGGTAACCTTATAGACGGTGTCACCCCGCCTTACCCGGTCGTCGACCTTGATGCCAACGGAGTCTCCGCGCTTGGCCTCGCTAACGTTGGCGTTGTTAATCTGCATCGAGTCGACCAGCATTTCCATATCGGTAGTGTGGCCCTTGATATGGATTTTGTCGCCGATTTTGAGGTTGCCGCTCATCTCAATGCCAGCTACCACCGGCCGAGCGAAGAAGTCGCTTACCTTACCGATTTCTTTCTCGGGCATTGGCTCCCTCCTTCACACTTTATTATTCCCTAGTATAGGACGATGTTTTTAATAAATCAATAGATTTTTGGTGGGGTTTTGGGTAAACCCCGCCTTATTGTGCGAAGGTGTTATTGTCCCACCCGGCCCGCCTTTAGAGGGTATTCACCCTCTAGAATTCCTTTGGGGTACAAAGCCCCCTCTTAAACACCCCCAAATAAGGAGTAAATAGGGGTCTAACCCCTGTAGGGTGGGCTTTGGGTGGGAAAAAAACCTGGGGTGGGAGTGAGGGGGCTTTGACATCGCGATTTTTTACCCATATAATTGGCTTGTTGTAGTCCCCCTGAGAGGTGTCTGATTGGCGGAGAAAACTAAAACCGCGGCGGTCATAGCCAGCAGGGCGCAGGAGCTCGAACGCATCAAACGGCGCCTCGATATGCTGGACAACCGCCTGGATAGTATCGACTCGATGGTTACCGCCGTTGCCGAACGCATACTGTTGCACCCCGTTGTCCTTAATGTCATCTGTCCCCACTGCGGTAAGAACATAGAGATTGCCCTTATCGGCAACGCCAAGCCAGGCAAGTAACTATCCGAGCGCTATATTGTTCCGAGCCAGTCTTTTTATCTATAGAGCCATTATGCCCTCGGCGCGCACCGATTATCTTATAACCATTTTCAAGCAAAGGACGGATATGGAATGACAGGGCTTATAATCGTCGTAGTTTATTTCATAGCCATGATTGCTATCGGGCTGTGGAGCCGCCGTAAGGCGAGGGGGGCGGATAATTTCTTCGTGGCGGGGCGGCGTGGCTCCTCCTTTTTTATTACCGGCTCGCTGCTGGCGACCATTATCGGCGGCTCGGCCACGGTGGGTATGGCCGGCTTGGGCTTCAGCCAGGGGCTGACCGGGATGTGGTGGCTGCTGGTGGGCACGGTGGGGCTGATAGTCCTGGGCATTTTCCTGGCGGGCAAGGTGCGCAAGTTCGGGCTTTACACCCTGCCCGAGCTGGTGGAGAAGCAATACGACAAACGCATCGGGCTGGCCGCTTCCATTCTTATCGTTATTTCCTGGGTGGGGGTTATCGCCGCCCAGATTGTGGCTTCGGGGAAAATCTTGAGCGTGCTGGGGATGGGCGACCCGACGATGTGGATGATTATCTTCAGCGTCGTCTTTATCGCCTATACCGTCCTCGGCGGGCAGTATTCCGTTATCCGCACCGATATTATCCAGGTGGGGATAATTTTCCTGGGCATCTTCGGCGGGCTGGCCCTGGTGCTGACCCGCGTCGGGGGATGGGGGGGACTGGAGGAGGCTCTGCCCGCGGGGCAGTTCGCCTTTCCCGTCAGCGAGTCTTTCGGCGGCTACGAGCTGGTCTCATTGCTCCTGCTGGTGGGGTTGACCTATGTGGTGGGGCCCGATATGTATTCCCGCCTGTTTTGCGCCAAGGACGGGCGAACAGCCCGCAAATCGGTCTTCTGGGCGGCGGCGCTGATTATCCCCTTTGCCCTGGGTATTACCCTGATCGGCATGGGGGCGTCGGCTATGTTCCCCGGCATTTCGCCGGAGCAGGCCTTCCCCATGGTGATAACCGAGGTCTTGCCGCCGCTATTGGGTTATATCGTGCTGGCGGCGCTGCTCGGCGCGGTGATGTCTTCCGCCGACACCTGTTTGCTGACGGCCAGCACCATACTCTCGGTGGATATCGTGGGGCGGTTCAAGCCCTCACTGAGCCAGGATAAGCTCCTTTCGCTTTCCCGATGGGGGATAGTGCTGCTGGGGATTTGTTCGCTGCTGGTGGCGCTGGCGCTTAAAGGGGTGATAAGCTCCCTGCTCTTTGCCTATACCGTCTATACCTGCGGCGTGATTTTGCCGGTGCTGGCCGGCTTTTATAAGGATAAGCTGAAGGTCACTTCCCTGGGGGCGCTGGCGGCGATTATCGGGGGTGGGGGAATAGCGCTGGTGAGCAAGCTGTTCGAGATAAAGTACCTGGACCTGGGGGGACTGCTGGCCAGCGGTGTGCTTCTCTTCGCGGTCAGCTTTATCGAAAACAGGGTGAGGGGCAAACGCCTTGACCGCGGTCGGGGTATTTAGTAGAATTAATTCTGCCTTTGTGGGCGGTTAGCTCAGTTGGTTAGAGCACTGCGTTGACATCGCAGAGGTCACTGGTTCGAGCCCGGTACCGCCCACCACCTCCGCTCCACCACGGTCTCATCCCTTGCCGCCTTCACCCACCACCTCGCCAGGGATGCGAGCCCGGTACCGCCCACCATGCTGTGCGGTTAGGCCCGAAGGCCGCAATAAAGTGGTGCGGATTGGGAAGATGGCTCACAATCTTACGCTAGAAGTCCCCTATTCTTCCTTCTTTGGAGCGCTTAATGAACCCAGCCTTTTCTCTTCCACTCCCCTTTTCCCCTTCAGCTTAAACGTCCGGTAGTCACGGTAGGAAAGCTTTTCGTTGGGGCGCCCCCACCCCAGCTCCTTCAGTGCCTTAACGACCTTCTCGAGCTTGGGCGCCATCTCCTGCATCCCCAGGCCCCTCAGGTGCGGCGGAAGCTCCTTGCGCTCCTGAGGTTCCATAGCCAGTAAATCGCAGATTGCCTCTGCCGCCCAACGTGCCCCCCTCACCGGCGGCGTCTGGTCGCGTCCTCCTTCGAACTTTTCCGAGGTCATGCCGCATTTATCCTTCTCGTAGAAGGCAAAGGTCATCTCCAGTATTCGGGCATCGGGGTCCATAAGGTCTAAAGCCCGCTGAACCCGATTATAGCGCACCCGGAGGCAATCTATAGCGCCGTAGTCCTCCTCGAACCTGTCGATGACATATTCCACGGCCGGGATGGATGAGGCATAATTAAGATTGCCGTTTTTAGTCAGCTCCTCGGTGGTAACGCCGACCACGTAACTTATAATAAAGGTTGAAGCGATCACCGCCCCGCAGGTGCCGACCCCGGTCATGGCTACACCGCCGTGGAGCCCTATCATTCCCTGTGTCAACGCTTCCTGGGTTTCCGGGGTAAACAGCTCTATATCCTCCGAGCGGAAGGCATCACATATTGCCGCAAAAGTAGCCGGGGCGCAGGCCATGTATTTTGCCCCGATTTCATCGGCGAGATGACCCGCTTTGTCTATTATCTTGGCCCTCTTTGCCTCGTCAATCTCGATTTTCCCAATCATTTTTACCTCCTGGTGTCTACAAAAGTAATTAAATAAGCTTATGGTATTTAAGTTTACCCAGCCTCCCGAATTGTTTATCTATACGTAGAACTAGAAGGCAACTTCAACACCCTCGTTAGTCAATTCCTCATCATTAACCGTTCTCAAAGGCGGAAGCTTGGTTGCATCCATACCTGGCTCGTACTTGAAAATGGCACCGATTTTCTTGCTCAGCAGGAATATTAAGCGGGAAATAGGGATATCCATGGTGCAGGCATCCTGGCATTGTCCGCAATTGACACAGGAATCCATAACATGGGTAATTCTCACCATAGGGAACAGCATATGGGGCGGGACTTCTCCGGGAGGTATAAAGCCCCGGTCTGCCTCCAGAATGCAGTCCTGGCAGTAACAGATGGGACAGGCATCCCGACAGCCGTAGCACTTGACGCAGTGGCTGAATTGCTCGGACCAGTAGCTGAACCTTTCGTCGTTGCTCATTGCTTCCAGGGCGGCAAAGTCCTTCTCCTGCCATTGCAGCGCCAGTTCTCTGGCCGCCTTGTCCTTTTTCTCCCTAGTCTCTATGGCATCGCTGGTCGGTTTTTCTACCTTAATGTAACCAGCTTCAATTGCCATCTCGACAAAGTCAGACCCTTTCTCGGAACAGACCTCGATAAAGGTCGAATTTTTGTCCCTGGTTCCCCACTTGCCGCAGGCTATGTCAGCCATAACCGGAATGTTGGTCTCACAGCGGCGGCAGTTCTCGCGCCGTCCCCCACCCTTCTCCTCCAGTTCAGCCAGGCTCTTCTTCTTCTCACTGCCGTCCTTCAGCCTTATTATCAACTCATTGTCTTCAATATCCTCACCGATAACATCGGCCGGCTCTACCTCAAACTCGTCCTTCATCAGGCTCTTAGCTTTTGCCGAGGGCAGGGTACCGGTGCAGTTAAGCCCGATAGTAATCAGGTTATCCAGTTTAATCTGGTTTCTCTTGGCCAGCTCGATGATAGCTTTAGCATCACAGGGTTTGGCGACAACAGCTATCTTCATACCGAATGCGCCGTCCAGGTATTCCTTGAGGAAGCGGGCGATGTTGGGCGAGGCACAATGCAGCGACCCGCTGGTCTCGGCTATCTCCGCTGGGTCGGTGATGACAACGGGTATGCCGTCGTACCGGTTGCCGTCTCTGGCCTTTACCGCCACCACCGCATCTACCTTCTTGCCTTCCAGGGCGAATTTGAGCATAGCGGTAACGGCACCGCCGCACTCAGCTTTTTCCAGTATTTCCTCCTCCGAGGAACGGGCGATGTACATGTCTCCTTTCAAGCTTTCACCTCCATCTTAACGGCGCATACCTTGGTCTCGGCGCACTTGCAGGCCGGGTCAAGAGCCGGATTGGTCAGCACATTGGCACAGGAATCAGCGAAGTGGAAAGGAACAAACAGCAGCCCCGAGGGCACATCATCGGTGACCCTGGCTTGAGTTTCTATGCTACCCCGCCTCGTTGTCAGGGTGACCATATCCTTATCCCTGACCCCCGCCTTGTTAGCATCTTCAGGGTTGACCTCAACAAAGCCGCCCAGAACCTCGTCATTCAACCTTGGCGTCCGGCGCGTCATCGAGCCGCTGTGGTAATGGAATATGCTCCTGCCGGTAGTCAACACGTACGGGTATTCAGCATCGGGCAATTCGTCAGGTGGCTTGAACTCCACCACCTGGAAATGCCCCAGGCCATCGGGAGTGTTGAACTTTTGCAGGAACATGGTGGGCGTTCCGGGGTGGTCTTCTGCGGGACAGGGCCAGTGAATCCCGCCCACGTTTTTCTTAAGCCTTTCGTAGCTTATCCCCTTGTACTGGGGCACGCAGCTCCTGATTTCCTCGAATATCTCCTCCGCCGAGGAGTAGTTGAACTTATCCTTATAGCCCATCTTGGCCGCCAGCTGGCTTATAATCCACCAGTCGGGCTTAGCCTCACCGGGAGGGTCAACCGCCTTTTCTATCTTCTGAACCCGCCTATCGACATAGGTGTGGGTGCCTTCCCTTTCCGCCCAGGTCGCCGCCGGCAGCACCACATGAGCTAGCTTAGCTGTCTCAGACAGAAATATGTCCTGGACCACCAGGAACTCGGTTTTCTCCAGGGACTTCTTCAGGTTGTTTACGTCAGGGACGGCCATCATCGGGTCGGTGCCCACAATGTAGAGGTAGGGGCACTTGTAGAGCATGTCTATATAGAGAAAGCCGGGCTTGGTGGGCAGATTTTTTACCCCCCACGCTTCCTCAAAGAACTTGGCCGACTCCTCGCCGACGCGCTTAAATCCGGGATAGAAAACGGCCAGGCAGCCCATATCGCCGCTACCCTCGCCGCTTATCTGCCCCCGCATGGAGTTCACCCCGGTGCCTGGTTTGCCCATGTTGCCCGTAAGCAGAGCCAAATCGGCGTGGACCCTAACGTTATCGGCGCCAACGGTATGCTGGCAGATACCCTGGTCATATAATATGCATGACCTCTCTGCCTTGGCGTAGGTGGTTGCCGCCTCCTTGATTTTTTCTAGAGGTATACCGGTTATTTTCTCCGCCTCTTTCAGGTCTATCTTGGACAGAAAGTCGCGCAGCTCGTCAAGACCGGCCGTCCTGGAGGCGATAAACTCCTTATCCTCCAGCTTTTCCGCCAAGATTATACTCATCATGGCGTTGATTAAGGCTACATCGGTACCCGCTTTGAGCGGCAGGTGTATATCGGCCAGATGGCGGGCAGTGGTGGTCTGGCGGGGGTCGGTGTAGATGACCTTAGCCCCTCTGGATTTGGCCCTGAGCACCCTGCGGGCTATCATGGGGAAGGTTTCCATGATATTAACCCCGGCCAGGAAGATGCAGTCGGCAAGCTCGATCTCGGGCTGAGAGGTCTGCATCACCCCGGAACCGACCGCAGGCATCAGAGCGGCTACCGCCGAGGAGTGACACAGCCGGCCCACGTATTCCACGGTATTGGTGCCCATCACCACCCGCACAAACTTCTGTAATACGTAGCTCTCCTCGTTCGAGGTCTTGCCCGAACCCAGGGAGCCGAATGTCTCCGGAGTGGCCTCTTTGAATTTGGACGCCACCAGGTCGAGGGCTTCATCCCAGGAAGCCTCCTCCAGCTTACCGTTCTTCCTCACCAGCGGCGTCTTCAGCCTGTCTTCGCTATAGAGGAACTCGTAGGCGTTTTTGCCCTTGGGGCAGTTGGCTCCCTCATTTATGGGGTGTTCCTTCCAGGGCTCTTCCCCGATTATCCTGCCGTCTTTAACTATCAGGTTGATACCGCAGCCGCAACTGCAATAGGGACATATAGTGGGTACACACTCAATGCTCATTTTGCCTCCTTCTAAGCGGACTAGGACCAAGCTCTCTTATAGTCTGGGTAAAGCTCTTGACCGTCTCGGCTACCTTGGGCCCTTCGGATGCCGAAATCCATTCCAGCCTCAGCCTCTCACCCCCGATACCAATAGCCTCAAGGAAGGGCTTTAACCCGCTGATTCTTCTCCGGGCATTGAGATTGCCTTTCTGATAGTGACAGTCGCCGGGATGGCAGCCGCAGACCAGAACGCCATCAGCACCTGCGGTGAAGGCTTTGGCTATCAGCCGTTCATCCACTCTGCCTGAGCACATCAGCCTGATAATCCTCACATTGGGTGGATATTTGAGTCGTGATGTACCGGCAAGGTCGGCGCCAGTATAGGAACACCAGTTACAGAAGAAGCCGACTATTTTGGGCTCAAACTCTTCCATTCTGCCTCCTTTCCGCATGTTCGCCTGACACGCAGCCGTGATTAGTGTTAAAATATGTTTGGGCAGCTTGGTGAAAAGTACTTGGCCAGACGCATTATACCCTACGGGGTATGGTAACATCAAGACTGGATTTTGTGGAGGGTACGACAGTGGATATAGAAGAAAAGGCAGAAGCCTCTAATGATAGGCTGCTGAAGCGGCTAAAGAGAGTCGAGGGGCAAATTCGCGGTATCCAGAAAATGATTGCTGAAGACCGCGATTGCGTGAGCATAGTGATGCAACTGGCGGCGGTTCGTTCCGGTATCGAAGGCGTGGGAGCTCTGGTCTTAAATAATTGCATGAAGCTTTGCTTTTATAAAGGTCCTGAAGCCTCGACTGACATCGATTCTCTGGCTAGAGCGGTGGCAATCTGGGGACGGGTGCGGGGTGGGGACTCGGTATCTGAGCTGGAACGCGGCGCCAAGTCCGGCAACATCTAGCCGGACTGGTCCAATGCCCCGGGCAGACTTTTGGTAGGTCAGGGAGGTGAATTCTTACGCCAGAGGCTGAGAGGGAGTGGAGGTAACATTCACCCAGAGTGTTGCGGGTTGCCCGAGAGCTTGTTTTGTTCAATCTCCTAAACAAGAAGAGAGTTCCTCTTTCACGCTTGCAAGCCGTATGCATTATGGCTACAATCACCTCCGATGAGAATTGGGTGGTTGAATAGTAAGGCTAAAAGCTAGTTCGAAAGTTCTGTCTATCGTCCGCTATCGACCACCATCTTGACAAAGTGGTGGCGGTTATTTATACTCTCACAGTAACTAAGATTTAGCCTGTGCTCCGGAGTTTAAAGTTGCTCTCCTTAAAGAGGGCAGGAGAAATCTTGGTGGTAACGTCGATCGGATCTCATAAGAGGCTGGGTGCATTGACAACTGCCAAAACGGGGTGTATCATTCTGGCAAGGTTGATTTGTCTGAAGACGGCCAAGGCACTGTATTCGCAATTTTACCAGGGTACCAAAGCCGATATTATTTATCAAAAAATGGGGGGTGAGCCTATGTGAGATTTTTCGACGTTACGAACTAAAACCATCCTTGAAACTCAAGAAAGGAGAGACAAGTGAGTAAGAAGATTCTGATTATATTCTCGGTGGTAATATTACTGGTCGGCGGCTTGTTCGTTGCTTGCGATGGAGACGACGACAACGGTGACAACGGCGGACCTCCAGTCGTCACCAAAGACAGCATCGTCGTCGGCGCGGCCAGGCCTCTTTCCGGTGCCTGGGCTTCTATCGGAGACACGGCGTTCGGGCCTATCATGACTTTGTGGCAGGATGAGGTCAATGCCGACGGTGGAATCTACGTCGCTGAATACGGCAAGAAGTTGCCCATAGAGTACATCGTTTATGATGATACCAGCGACCTGGGTACCATGGTTAGGCTGACGGAAAAACTGATTGTAGAGGACAATATTGATGTTCTCTTCCCCGCCTGTGGTTCCTCTATGATTCAGGCCCAAGGCCCCATAGCCAATAAGTACGAGATGGTGTATCTCACCGCCGAGGGCGGCGCCACGACTATGAAGGACTCGCTGCCTGGTATGCCCTACGTATTTGTCTGCCTGAGCTTCTCCGACTGGTACCAGCTGCCGGTCTTTGCTGACATGCTGGCGGCAGCCGGTGCGGAGACAGTCTACATGGTCAACATGGCTGACGTTTACGGCGTGGAGTACGGCGGCATATCGACTATCGAATTCAACAGGGTAGGACTTGAAATAGTCGGTAACGTCACCATTCCGATATTCCCTGATGACTTCGAGCCTATCATTAAGGCAGCCATGGATGCCGACCCCGACGTCTTTTGCGTTTGGGGCTATCCCTGGATAGTCCTGCCGGCGACCGCCGAGTCAATGGCCCAGGGCTTTAACCCTGACTGCTGGATAGGCGGGCCTGGAGCCAATTTCGCGATGTACCCGGCAGCGTTTGGTCCTGCAATAGAGGGCGTAACCTGTTTTGCGGTCGCCAACCGGGCAACCTCTCCTGCATTTACCGCGTTATATGATGACATCGCGGCTATCGTTGGCGAGGAAAACCTGGATTGGTGGGGGCATCCGCTCTATGCGCCTCTGGTTCAAATCTGGCAGGATTCTATCGAGGCTACCGGAACCCTTGACCAAGACACGATAAGGGATTACATCGCGACCACGACGTTCAACACCATTCTGGGACCCACCTGGTTTACGATGTTCGGCGAGGGCGGCGGCATGATGGCCTGGGAATGCCATACCGGCGAAATCGGCCAGTGGCAGAATGGTATCTGTGAAATCGTGGGTGGCAGTGACGGTGGTAACACGGTGCTTACCGGCGACTTTATTTATCCCAAACCGGCTTGGCCAACAGAATAGCATAGGATATTTACTTTAGGAGTTTAGCAGTAATAGGGAGCAGGCTGTCTGGAGGGGTGTGAAGATAACCCCTGGGGAGGGTGGTTATTTTCTCCTGTGGGGATGTACCCTGCACCTCTTAGGGCAGCCTGCGCCCATGATTGTTAAAGCTAGGAAGTTACGTTATGCCTGATAGCATGGTACGTGTCCTGGATATAGCCATAGGCGGTCTGCTGACGGGTGGTATCTACGCCCTGATTGCCATGGGTTTGAGCCTGCAGTACGGCGTTGCCCGGGTGCTGAACATCGCTCACGGCGAGTTCATTATGCTCGGCGCTTTCACCACCTTTACGCTTTACACCGTATTCGGCATTAATCCCCTGCTTACTCTGGCCATGATCGGGCCGGTGGTATTCGCCGTAGGTTTTCTACTTCACCGGACTATGTTCACCCGCCTCAGGGTCATGGCGCCGAACCAGGATGTCTATACAGCCAATTCCATGTTAGCCACTTTTGGCCTCCTCTTCATCATTCAAAATTTAGCCGGGCTAGGGTGGGGCGCCAACCTGAGGGCATATTCTTTTATGGCCTCCGGGATCAATATCTTTGGAGCGATATTTGCCGCCAATCGGCTGGTGAGCCTGGGTTTTGCTATAGGTATAGGTTTAGCCTTTTATATCTTTTTAGTCCGTACGCGTATGGGTAAAGCCATCCGGGCGGCGGCTCAGGACCCGGAGACGGCAGGGTTGATGGGGGTAAACATCAACCGGGTGCTGGCTGTATGCTTCGGGCTGGGGGCGGTGATGGCGGCTTTAGCCGGCACGCTTTTAAGCATGCGGATACCGATTACGACGACCATGGGCATGAACTATACCATCATCGCCATTATCGTGGTCGTCTTAGGCGGTCTGGGCAGCATCCCGGGTAGTTTTATCGGGGGTTTTATACTGGGCATCATCGGCACCATAGTAAACTATATAGAGCCGAGCTTATCGATGGCGGCCTACTATTTCATCTTCATGCTCCTGCTACTGGTGAGACCGAAAGGTATTTTTGGGAAATAAGATATGGATATGAGCTTTTTTAAGTCCAGAAGGCTTTGGGTACTATGGTTAGCGCTTATAATCCTGGTCGGTTTAGCGACTTTGCCTCTCTATGGCTCGCTTTATATGACCATATTAATGACCGCCATCTTGATGTACATCATCCTGACGGTTAGCTGGGTTATCTTTTCCGGTCCTACTGGTTACCTCTCACTGGCGTCGGCCGCCTTCTTCGGGATCGGCATATATACCTCGGCTATATTATTGCCCAACACAGGGTCGGCCTTCCCCGTGCTGGTGGTAGTAATTATTGCCGGTGCCCTCAGTTTCGTAGTGGCTGTTCTCGTCGGCGCTTTGACGTTGAGGCTGAGGGGCATTTATTTTGCTATCTTCACCTTCGGACTGGTTGAGCTTGTCAAGCAGGTTCTCATATTCTTTGAGATTAATGTAACCGGCACGCGTGGCCGGTTCATCATGCTGGTCGATACCCACGTTATTTATTTTATTATGTTGGGTATTTTCGTGGTGTTGCTGCTCACCGCCTACTTTATCCGAAACTCCAAGTTCGGGTTGGCCTTGCGGAGTATCGGTGAGAACGAGGAGGCGGCGGCGCACAGCGGCGTTAATGTCACCATGGTGAAGGTTATCACCTTCGGCATCAGCGCCGTTTTCATGGGGGCGGCGGGGGCAACCATCGCCATGAGATGGACATATATCGACCCTTACATCGCCTTTAATTCCCTCTTTTCCTTCCTGCCGGTTTTGATGGCTATCTTTGGCGGCCTGGGGCAGTTCTACGGCCCGGTAATAGGCGCGGCTATTTTTGCCTACTTGGAAGAAACGTTGCTGACCAAGTTCCCTTATTACTATATGCTTATCTTCGGTTGCGTATTAGTCGGCACCATGCTATTCATGCCTTTCGGATTTACCGGACTGATACAGAAGGGATGGAGGCGATTGATAGGAGGCCAACATGCGGATGCTTGAGGGTGAGAAGGTCACCAAGTATTTTGGTGGCCTGGCGGCGGTATCAGAGGTAGATTTTTACGTCGAGAAGGGCGAGATTTTCGGCCTGATTGGCCCTAACGGCGCGGGTAAGACAACGCTGTTTAACCTGATATCGGGGGCGTTTACCCCTAAGTCGGGGGTAATAAAGTTTAAGGACAAGAAGATTAGCGGCTTGAAACCGTATAAAATATGCCGGATGGGTATGGCTCGAACCTTTCAGGAGGTTAAGATTTTCACCAATATGCCGGCTATACAGAATGTGGCGTTGGGCGCGCTGTTCGGGACGCCGAAGAGTTTGTCGCCAGCGAAGGCTACCAAGGAGGCCGGGGAGTTATTGGATTTTGTCGGCTTTTCGGTACCCCAAGATGTCCCGGCCGGGGGTTTGACCCTGGTTAACCAGAAGCGGGTTGAAGTAGCCCGGGCTTTAGCCACCAAGGCGGACATGGTGTTGCTTGACGAGTTGATGGCGGGGCTAACGCCTACCGAGACCGCCGAGGCTATGGAGCTGGTGACTAGGATTCGGGATAGAGGGGTTACCGTTTTTATGATCGAGCATGTTATGAAGGCGATTATGGGCGTTTGCGACCGAATTATGGTTCTCCATCACGGCGAGAAGATTGCCGACGGAACGCCCCAGGAAATTGCCGCCAGCAAGAAAGTTATTGAGGTATACTTAGGAGAGTAGGGTTTATGCTGGAAGTTCGCAATGTCAATACCTTTTACGGCAAGGCCCAGGCCTTGTGGGATATTTCGCTGACAATCGATGAGGCCGAGATAGTAGCCCTGGTCGGCGCTAACGGCGCTGGTAAGACTACACTGCTTAATACTATATCGGGTCTGCTGCAACCGGCTTCGGGCACTATAGAGTTCATGGGCCAGAGAATAGACGGCTTGCCGCCTCATAAAATCGTGGACATGGGTATTTCTCATGTACCTGAGGGGAGAAGGCTTTTTACCGATATGTCGGTGCATGAGAACCTGGAGATGGGGGCTTATAGCTCCAGGGCCTGGAAGAGCCGTCATAAGACTTTTGAGCAGGTTTACGAGTCTTTCCCCATATTGAAGGAGAGGGCGGGGCAGTTGGCCCGAACCTTGAGCGGCGGCGAGCAGCAGATGCTGGCGATGGGGAGGGGTCTGATGTCGATGCCGAAGCTATGTATCTTCGATGAGCCTTCATACGGGCTGGCGCCGATAGTGATGAGCGAGGTTTTCGATGTCATCAAGACCCTGCATGAGCGGGGGATTACCATACTGCTTATCGAGCAGAATGTTCCACGCACCCTGGAGATAGCTGACCGTGCCTACGTGCTTGAGAACGGGCGTATTGTCCTCGAGGGAGGCTGCCAACAGCTCCTGGAAGAGGAGATGGTCAAGAAAGCCTATCTGGGGCTTTAAGCCCGACTTATAGTGTTGCGGTGGTGGTGGTGGAGTTATTAATACTATATCCGTGAGGAGTTTAAGCAGTAAGGGGATATTTTTCTCCAACAAGGGCTGGCGCAGCCAGAGGCACTTTAAGAAAATCGGATATATTCCCAGAAG
This sequence comes from uncultured Dehalococcoidales bacterium, assembly GCA_964587415.1. Taxonomy (GTDB): domain Bacteria; phylum Chloroflexota; class Dehalococcoidia; order Dehalococcoidales; family BS750m-G39; genus E44-bin88. Next base: position 22,685 of record CAZPLG010000006.1, read on the forward strand.
ACCGTGAGATGCCCTGAGCTAGTCCAGCCAGGGCACATAATTTCTCTGAACCAGGCTAAGATTTAGGGAGGTGAAAATAGGGTTAATGTATTTAAGGCTTTTCGACGGAAGAGCCAAATAAGTCTTTAAGGAGGTAAAAAGAAAATGGCTGGAGATTTAGTTAACCTATTAGCTGATTTGAAGGAACAAGAGGTTCTTAAGGTTGTTAAGGAGAGGCTGGACAAGGGGGAGGATGCCCTTAAGATCCTGGGGGACGCCCGCGCCGGTATGGAAATCGTGGGCAAACGCTTTGCCGAGAGCCAGTATTTTATCCCCGACCTGGTTTACTCCGGCGAAATCCTGAAGTCGGTAAGCGAGCTGGTTAAGCCCAAGCTGACCAAGGCGGCGGGAACCAAGAAAGTGGGTAAGATCGTTTTCGGCACCGTCGCTGGTGATATCCACGACATCGGCAAGGATATCGTCGTCTTTATGCTCGATGTTAACGGCTTTGAGGTGCACGACCTGGGCGTTGATGTACCGGTGCAGAAGTTCGTCGACAAGATTAAGGAAACGGGAGCACCTGTCGTCGGCTTGAGCGGCTTTCTTACCCTGGCTTTCGATTCCATGAAGCAGACTATAGAAGCTATAAAGAGCGCTGGTTTGAGGGATAAGGTTAAGGTTATGATTGGCGGCGGCCAGATGAGCGAAGAGGTGAGGAAGTATACCGGCGCCGATGCTTACGGCAAAGACGCTATGGCGGGCGTATCCCTGGCCCAGAAGTGGATCGCTGGTTAATAATCCTTTAAGGGAAGGTCAGGAGGTAATAAAATGGCAAAAGAATGGGTAGATATGACGTCTGACGAAAGACAGGAAGCGCTGTTTGCCCGGTGGATGGCACCGAAAGACCCCCAAGGGAATGACCTAAAATTCCAGAGCCCCGAGGCCGAAAAGGCGTTCAAGGCTAGAGTAACCCGGATAAAAGACGCCATTCAAATGAAGAAGCTGCCGGACAGGGTGCCGGTCTTTGTCGCTCCCAGCTTCTTCCCCGCTTATCATGCTGGCATAACCCCCTATGACGCCATGTATGACTATGAGAAGTGCGCCAAGGCGTTTAGGGATTTCGTGTTTGAATTTGCCCCGGATGGCAACCTGGGTGCGTATGTACCAGGCCCCGGGAAGTTCTTTGAGATTCTTGACTACAAGCTCTATTCCTGGCCCGGCCACGGGGTAGCCAAGGAACAGTCATACCAGGCTAACGAAGGCGAATACATGAAGGCCGATGAGTATGACGCCCTCATTGAGGACCCCTCTAATTACTTCACCCATAGCTACCTGCCGCGTGTCTTCGGCAAGTTGGGCGGTTTCCAGATGCTCCCCACCCTCATCGGCATACTGGAAATGTACGGGGTCGCCATCAACTTCATACCCTTCGGTCTGCCCCCGGTTCAGGCCACCTATCAGGCCCTCTTTGAGGCCGGCGCCGAAGCCCTAAAATGGATGGGAGCCATGGGTGGCTTTAATGCCGAAATAACCGCCGGCGGGTTCCCGATGATAGCCGCCGGCTTTACCAAGGCACCCTTTGATGTCGTTGGCGATACCCTCAGGGGCACCCGGGGGGTAATGCTGGATATGTACCGCCAGCCCGACAAGCTCCAGGAAGCCATGGAAAGGCTGGTCCCGATTATGATTAAGATGGGGGTGGGCACAGCTATGATGCTGGGACACCCTATCATATTCATACCCCTGCATAAAGGCGCCGACGGCTTCCTCTCCGACGAGCAGTTCAAGAAGTTCTACTGGCCTACCTTCAGAAAGGTCTTGATGGGCTTAATCGAGGAGGGGGTGGTACCAATGCCGGCGGCTGAGGGGCATTGGGACACACGTCTGGAGGTTATGAGTGATTTACCCAAGGGCAAGACCCTCTGGATGATCGACAATAGCGACATATTTAAAGCCAAGAAAACCATCGGCAAGGTTGGTTGCCTGTTCGGCAACGTGCAATCCGATTTATTAGTCCTGGGCACGCCCCAGCAGGTGAAGGACTACGTCAAGAAAACCATCGACGGCTGTGCCAAGGGCGGCGGTTTTATCGTGAGCAATGGGGCGTTCTTTGACCAGGCCAAGGCGGAAAACGTCCACGCCATGGTTGACGCCGCTATGGAATACGGCAGCAAAGCCTACAAATAGACGCTAAACTGGCTTAAGAGTGGCACCCCGGGGCAAAGCCCTTTGTCTCGGGGTCTGCTTTTTTACGAGTAAACACTGAGGGAGAGGGATGTGCCCGTAATCCGCAATATACCCTTAAGCCTGGACTATGACGACGAAGTACTGCGCCGTCAGGGGCTGGGAGAGTCTTCCAGGGTAAGGCCGGAAATAAAGAAGGTAATTACCGAGCTGCTGGCTGAAGTCGAGCAGGACAGCCTCCTGGAACCCGCGGTTGCTTATGAATACTACCCGATAACCGCTATGGACTCCGACCGAATATCCCTGGAGGGTGATAGGGCGATAGAAGCCCCGCTACTATCCGCGACTTTCCCCGAGGCCAGGGAGCTTGTCGTCCTCATCGCCACCATCGGGCCCAGGCTGGAAAAGCAGGTGACCGCATACACTAAAGGCGGCGGGGCTCTGCGCGGGATGGTCCTGGACGGCATCGGTACCGCCGCCGTGGACAGGCTGATTCCCGAAGCCCTGGAGCTTATCGCCGCTGAGGTTTCTGAGCGGGGCTATGAGATAAGCAGCCCGGTTAACCCGGGTATGCCCGGTTTCCCGATGACCGAGCAGTGGAGTCTGCTGGAATTAGCCCCGGTTAAGGAAATCGGCGTGAGCCTGTCTTCTTCCGGAGTATTGATTCCCCGCAAGTCTACCTCTATGGTTATCGGCATCGGCCCCAGGATGACCCGGTGGACACAGGCCGAGGTCTGCGGGCGGTGCAGCCTGAGGCAAAGCTGTCCCTATAAGGTGATACCCTGATGTCGCTGGGGGGGGAATTGGTCGTGGGGCTACTTTATTTCCAGACGGCTTGATGTGGCCGACTCGATAAGCGTGCAGAAGAGCTCTACCAGCTCGGGGTCGAACTGGGTTCCGGCACAGCGCTTCAGCTCTTCGAGAGCGCTCTGGGATGATAGCTGCTCGCGGTAGGGGCGGGGGGAGGTCATGGCGTCGTAGGCATCGGCTATCGCCAGTATCCTGCCTTCTAAGGGTATACTGTCGCCTTTTAGACCGGAGGGGTAGCCACGTCCATCGTAGTGCTCGTGGTGGTGAAGTATGGCGGGGAGGCAGTTGACCAGGTCGATAATATGCCTGAGTATCTCAACACCGAGCTTGGGGTGGGTTTTCACCGGTTCCCATTCTTCGTCGGTCAGGGGACCTTCTTTGCTGAGTATGGAATCGGGGATGCCGACCTTGCCGATATCGTGGAGCAGGCTGGCGGCGCGGATAGTGGAGATTCTGTCCTGAGGCAGGTCGAGTGCCTCAGCTATGGCTACCGAGTAGTCGCTGACCTTCCGGGAGTGGCCATAGGTGTAGTGGTCTTTGGCATCAACCGTAGCCGCCAGGGCGTAGATGATGCTTAGAGCCCTCGGCCTTGCCTCGAGCTCGGCGCTGATTTTGGGCGTTTCCGCCTTGTCCAGGTCTGAGGATAGACAGGTCCGGTTTCTGCCCGCCTGTTTCGCCCGATAGAGAGCGGCATCGGCGCGGGCGATTATTTCTTCTTTCATCACGCCGTCGGTGGGCCAGCTGGCGATGCCGATGCTGACCGTTATGGGCATGGTGCGGGAACTTGTTTTCGACTCTATCATTTTGCGCATACGCTCGGCTACCTTAGCCGCGGCGTCTATCCGCGTCTCGGGTAGGATAATGGCGAATTCCTCGCCGCCGTAGCGGAAGGAGAGGTCTATGTTCCGGATTGAGCCTTCGATATAACGCCCGATTTTGCGCAGTACCTCATCCCCGGCCAGGTGCCCGTAGATATCGTTGTAAGCTTTAAAGAGGTCTATATCCAGCATTATCAGGGAGAACATGCTGCCGAAGCGGGAACCGCGGGCGATTTCCTGCTCCAGGCGCTCGTGGAAGTGGCGGTGATTATAGAGGCCGGTCAGCCCGTCGGTGTTAGCCCTTATTGTCGCCTGGGCGTAGAGGCGGGCGTTTTCAATGAGGATGCTGGCCTGGCTGGCCATGCCCACTACCAGCTCTACGTCTTCATGGGAGTAGAGTTTGCCCTGCTTCTTTTTACCCAGGGCCAGGATGCCGATAAGCCTGCCCTCGCTCTTAATCGGGCACAGGATTTCCATGTCAGCCAGTTTTTCCTTCTCTGTCTGCCACAACCCTTTGAGTTCGGGGTGGTTATCCATCTGCCTCAGGTCGATGGGGCCGGCTTCTTTCTCCATGAGGGCGATTATCGGGCTATCGACATTAAGCCTGAGTTCGTCGTCTGAGTCCTCTTCCACTTCGGGGTAGGTGAACTGGGTGGTGAAGTCACCGCTGTTAACGTCTTCGAAGAGCAATTTGGCGTGCTCGATATTTAGGGCCTTGGTTACGGAGGGGAGCATTTCGCTAGCCAGTTCGCCCAGGTTGATGATATTACCCATCTTCTTGCTGAAGGTGAGTAGCGCATGACGGTAGTTGTAGGTTCCCCCATAGAAGATGCGGTCTATCACTTCTTGAAAGAAATGCCTCAGGGGGCCGGCCAGCAGTAGAAGCAGGAGGGCAAAACCGGAGGCAATCAGCAGGATAAGGTAAATCGGCTGGTCGGGGAGGAGCCTTTGCCCTACCAGTACGGCGGCGCCGTAAACGCCGGCCAGGCAGGCTATTACCAGTAAGTAGGTCAGCCCCCTCCGCGCCACCAGCCGGATGTTGAGCAGCTGGTATCTCTGGATG
>CAZPLG010000007.1:0-27308 GCA_964587415.1 uncultured Dehalococcoidales bacterium
CTTCCTCTTCGGCAATCTTGCCCACGGCGGCTTCGTGGGAGAGGTCGATGCCGGCCAGGTTGCCCACGAGCTCGGGTATGGCGTGAATCGAGCCCTTCTCATCCAAAATCAGCCCTCGACACTCCAGGTGCCCTTTGACCTCGGGGGCATTGCCCTCTATGTAGCCGCGGGCGATAATTTTGCCTCCCGTGGTTAGCGCCCGCGATATTATCTCGGTCTTGGCGCCTCTGGCGTTGAGCAGTACCCTGGAGCCGACATCCATATGCGAGTCGGGCGGCGCCACCAGGACGCTGTTGAACCTGGCGGTGGCGTTTTTACCCACGCAGTTGGCCAGCGGATTCGTCTGCAGCGAGCGCACCGGTTTCATTAATACATAGTTGCTCAAGAATAAGCCGTCATCTTCAATAATAGTGCCGGTGCGGGGACGCACCGCTATCTCCGGGTTCCAGCTGTGAATCATGGTGAAGGTAACCTTGGCTCCTTTCTTGATATAGAACTCGGAGACCCCCATGTGCAGCCCCGGCTCGTTTTCCGAGGCGACGGTGCAACCGGTGACGATGTGCAATTCGGAGTTTTCCTCGGCGATAATGACGTTGTGTACGTTCTGCGCCAGCTTCGCTTTAGCCAGGTAGAGGCAGGCCTGGACCGGGAAAACGGTCTTCTTGCCAGCCAGCGCCCGTATGAAATAGCCGTCGCTATCCTTCAGCTCGACGTGGGCGGTATATTTATCGGTATCCACCGCCACCGCCCGCCACCAGTAATCGGAGAGCCAGTCGTACTTATCCAGCGCCTCGCTCATGGCCATTATCTCTATGCCCTCTTGCTGGCTGGAGAAGTGAACGGGCATGTTGTCCATCTGGATGTAGGTTCCCGACCTCTGGCTGGTGTCGTCCAGTATTACCCCCGCCTCCAGCATCTGCTTCTTGGCTTTAGTCGGTAGCTTCGACGGGTCGGCCTGGTAGGGCTGCTCTTCGGCTTCGGTGGCAAAGGTGTCTATGTCTATATCCTCGCCTATAGCGGCGGCTTTGGCTGAAGCGGCTTTGGCTTTATCCTTATATGACCGGGAAGATTTTATCGCACGCATCGGGCACACTCCTCGTAACCCTTTTCCTTGATGCTGGCTAGGATCTCGTGAGGGTCTCCCTGGCAGACGATGTTGCCCTCAAGCATGACGTAGCCGGTGCGGACATTGATGTATTCCAGGATGTGTCCGGTGTGGGTGATGATAAGCCCCATGCACTTTCGGGTGCGTATCGGGCAGTCCTTTTCCAGTAGTTCGTTCAACAGCTGGCCGATGAGGGCGATGTTGACCAGGTCGACGCCCGACTCGGGCTCGTCGAGCAATGTAAGCTCCGGTTTTTGCGCCAGCAGTTGCAGAAGCTCGGCGCGCTTTATCTCCCCGCCGGAAAAGCCGTAGTTTATATCCCTGTCCAGAAAGCCGGTAAGGTCGGCTCTTTCCGCCAGTTTGTCGATTGTCTTCTCGTCCCCCCTGCCCCTCAGGGCGGCGTTGACCATATCCCGCGTCTTTACCCCCCGCACCACTGGCGGACGCTGGAAGGAGATACCTATCCCTAAGCGGGCCCTCTCGTCCACGCCCAGCCTGGTTATATCCTTGCCCTTGAAGATAATCTGGCCCTTGGTGACCTGATAGCGGGGAAAGCCCATTATGGCCATGAGCAGGGTGGTCTTGCCGCTGCCGTTGGGGCCGAAGAGGGCGCTCGTCTCGCCGGTATCGATTTTAAGGTTTATATCCTGCAGGATTTCCTTGCCCTCTACGGTGACATTAAGCTGTTTAATCTCCAGCATGCCGTGCTACCTCCTGCCTTATTTAGCCCCCATCCAGGGAGGGGTGTTCCTTCTGGACGAACCAGGCGGCGGGGTCTTTAAGGTATTCGTAGTAGTCGAGTAGAATCAAGTAATGTTCCTTCTCTTCCCCGGCCACGGCGTGATAAAACTCTCGCTCGGCGTCGTGGGTGGCGTCTGCCCCCTGGCGCACATAGTAGTCAAAGGTCTTGTTTTCCATTCCCATTGCCGTCTCTATGGCATCGAGCTCGGTGGCGTCTCCCTTTGCCCTGGAGCCCATCTCTTCGGTGGCACGGGCAAAAATGGTTCTCAATGTTTTACCGCCGTCGGGCTGGAAATCGCTTGTCGGCCAGCCCTCTTTGTCCTTTATGGCATTATATATCTGCTCAAACTTCTGGCGGTGCAAGTCTTCTTCCGCAGCCAGCTTTTCCAGGAGCTTTTTGCCCAACTCGTCACCGCTTTCCCGGCTGGCTTTCAGATAGAAATCCTTGCCGTCGATTTCCATCTGGATGGCAACCTGAAGTCCCTTTAGGGTCTTATCCTGTTCTGAAGTCATCTTTGCCCCTCATTATTTTTTATTGCTAACATAATAAACGGTAAATGGTGACAAAAGCATAAAATCGGGGTAAGAAAACTTACAAAGTTATCACAATTTGGGTCGCGGACTAGAGTTCTATCAGGAGCTGGTCATCCTCGACCTGCACCCGGTAGGTTTGAAGGTTTTTGGGTGGCTTGAGGGCTCTACCTACCCTGGCCAGGACCCCGGTGCCTCTTAGCCAGCGTACCACCTTGCCGTCCTTCAGGTCGAACTGCGAGCCGTGCAGTGGGCAGGTGACCACGGTTCCCTCCAACGTGCCCTGGTCTAACTTCCCCTTCATATGGGGGCATCGGTTATCAGCTGCGTAGTAGTTGTTGCCGACCCTGGCTAGAAGAAATTCTCCCTGCTTGGTCGAGACGGATTTCAAGGCTCCATCCGCCAGCTCGCCGACCTTGCCCGCCTTCACCATATTGCCCATCCGACTCACCTCCACGACCCTTTTTAGCTATTTTCTCCCTAGCTTTAGTATAGCCCTTTAACGCCGCCGGCAAGTACGAGTTATTTTTGTCCTTTATCCCTCTTTTTCTTTAGCGCCCAGAAAACCTTCTCCGGCTGTGTCGGAAGGTCATTGATCCAGACCCCCGTGGCATCATGAATGGCACTGATTATTGATGGTGGGGCACTGCAGCAGCTTCCCTCGCTGGCTTCTTTAGCGCCAAAGGGGCCGTAGGGGTCGTTGGTTATTACGTGTATTACCTGAGTCATTGGCGCTTCGTAGGCGCGAGGTCGCTTGTAATCTACCAGATTGGGATTGAGGGTCTGCCCACTATCCATCTTAAACTCTTCATACAAGGCGGCTGATATCCCCTGGTGATATGAACCACCCTGAACTTGAGTCTCTACCGCCTGGATATTTAGTGGGAAACCACAATCGTGAGCGATCACATTATTATCGGTACATTTTATCACGCCTGTCTCCACATCCACCTCCACCTCGCTTGCCTGAGCGGTAAAGCTATAGTTGGTACCGATGTCGCCCGCACCTTTACTGAAATCGGCCAGGCCATACATTGATATTCCCTGGGTGGAATAGCCGCGGCCGATAATAACCTTGCCCGGTGTCTCGTAGCAGGCAATCCTCACCAGCCTTTCCCAGGCCATGTTCCTTTCGGGACTAGACTTAACAAAGACCTTCTTATCTTTAATCTCTACATCCCCCGGTTTTACGCCGAATTGCTGCGCGGCGACCTCAAGGAGCTGATTTTTAGCATCCTGGGCGGCTTTTATAGCCGCCTCGCCGGCGTGCACCGTGACCCGGCTCCCATAGCTGCCGGGGTCAACAGGCGTAAACGCCGAATCCACCCTCTTCAGGTCTATATCATCCAGTGTTATGCCAAGTACCTCGGCAACGATAGCGCTCATTATGGTGTCTGAACCCTGCCCGACATCGGTGGCGCCGGTCAGATAGTTGACACTCCCGTCCTCGCATACCCTTACGATGGCGGCACAAGCGTTGTGGGCACTCAGCTTGGTCCCACTGTTATAGGTTGCCGCGGCAAAACCCATGCCGTAGGCCTTGGCACCTTCGACCTTTTTCTTTCTCGATTTCCAGTTTACCGCCTCGGCGACCTTCTCGATGCATTCCTGTACGCCGCAGGTCGCCACGTGCACGGCATTGACCGTTTCGTAAATCTCACCCGGCTTGGGGTTGGGAATGGAATTCTTAAGCCTGATTTCCACCGGGTCTAATCCAAGTTCTTCGGCTATCATGTCCAGCTGGACATCGGCAGCAAACCGGCTGTGGTATAGCCCGTGTCCTCTCATCGCTGCCGAACTGGGGTTATTGGTGAAGTAGTTATAGGCGTCATATTTGAAATTAGGCAGCTTGTAGGGCAGCGTCTGACAGGTACCGACGAGAAACATGGTAAGCGGGCTCATTCGGGTATAAGCACCCCCGTCAGCCACCGCCTTGAGAGATGTAGCCGTTAATATGCCATCTTTGGTAACCCCGGTCTTGACGGTAATCCACATGGGATGGCGCCGCAGGTCGGTGGTGAGCGTATCGAACTGCGAGGTCACAATCTTCACCGGCCGGTCTGTCTTTTTGGCCAGCATGACCGCAGAATAATCAGCCGGCGTCATGTCATTCTTGGTGCCACCAAAATCAGAGCCTATAATGGGTGTTATTATCCGTACGTTGCTCAGGGGCAGATTGAAGCACCGGGCTAGAATCCGGTAGGGAAAATAGGGGCTCCCCTTTGCCCCGATATAGACCAAATGGTCGGGGTCAGGCCAATAGGCAACCACTGCCGGTGGTTCCAGATACCCCTTGGCCTGCCGGGGGGTCTGGAAGGTATCCTCCCGAACCAGGTAAGACTCAGCGAAGGCTTTTTCCACATCGCCGAAGTCCCAATGGTACTCAACACAAATATTACCCGGGCGGTCCTCATGAACCAGAGGCGCCCCTTCCTCCATCGCCTCAAAGGGAGTAAAAACGCCGGGAAGCGGTTCATACTCGACCTCAATAAGGTCACAGGCTTCCTGAGCTGTATCCTCATCAACGGCGGCCACCCCCGCTACCCCTTCGTATTGATAGCGCACCTTTTCCACCGCCAGGGGCTCTTCATCACGGGTCGGCCCGCTCCAACCCCACTTGAAACCGCCAAAGTCCTTGCCGATAGTCACCGCTTTTACGCCGGGCAGTCTCTCCGCCTTGCTGGTGTCAATGTTTAGTATCCTGGCATGGGCATGAGGGCTTCTCTTTATCTGGCCCCATAACATATTGGCCACTTCAAAATCGGCGGCATACTTTGCCTGGCCAGTAACCTTTGCCTTAGCGTCTACCCGTGGTATCGCTTTTCCTAAAATCGAATAATTCCCGAAAGTTTCGTCCATTCTACTGACCTCCTCGCATCTCTTTAGCCGCTATTTCTATGGCTTCGATATATTTAACGTAACCTTCGTCGGCACACAGGTTACCCTGTATCGCCTCTTTTACTTCCTCCCGTGTTGGGTTAGGATTCTCACCCAGTAAAGCCTTCGCCGACATCACCATCCCCGGGGTGCAGAATCCACACTCTATAGCGCCGTGGTCAATCATTGCCTGTTGGATAGGGTGCAGCTTGTCGCCATCAGCCACCCCTTCAATGGTGATAACTTCACGGCCATTAGCCTGAAGCGCCAGTACTGAGCAGGACCTGACCGCCTTACCATCAATATTAACGGTGCAGGCACCACAGGCGCTATCTAGACAACCTACCTTGGCGCCGGTCAGTTTAAGTTCCTGCCTCAGCACGTCCACGAGCAAGGTCTCCGGTTTCACCTCTAGCTCATAAGGCTTGCCGTTAACGGTTAACTTTAATTCCTTCATTTCACCTTTCATGCTATACCTCCTATCACGCTGCCTTGGCTCTTTCCAGAGCTAGCTGGGCTACTCGCTTCACAAAGACCTTCACCATCTCCCTCCGATATTCCGCGGAACCATGGACATCAGAGGTAGGTGCAGCTTCGGTTGAGGCTATCTCACCAGCCTCGGTAAGCAGGCTGTCGTTAATCGTCTTTCCGATTAGTACCTTTTCTGCCTTTTTAGCCCTTAACGGAACGGAAGAGCAGTTACTGAGGGCTATTCGAGCATCCTGGCAAACGCTATCCTTTCCGCTCAGGGTGATTGATACCGCCGCCCCGACAACTCCCATATCCCCCTTCATCACCATTAGCTTTTCATAAGCGGTGCCAGAATGAGGTGGCGGGTTTGGCACCTGAATTTCAATGAGCATTTCATTAGGTTTAAGGTCAGCCTCGAGATAGTCCGTGGAAAACTCATCCGCCTCAACAATTCGTTCCTTTCCTGAGCTAGCCAGCTTAAACTTAGCCTTTAGTGCGATGAAGACCGCAGCCGGATCGCCGGCAGGGTCGCTGTGGCAGAGGTTGCCCCCGATTGTTCCCCAGTTTCGAGTCTGGATTGTGGCCAGATTTCCCTCCATCTCACTGAGCACTCCGAAATGCTTCTGGATAACCGGAGATTTCTCTATAGCTCGATGTATGGTCAGCGCCCCGATTCTTAAACCCTGTTTCTCATCATATTTTATATAGTCCAGAGCGGTTAAGCCCTTGACGTCAATCAGGTATTCGGGGGTGAGCAGGCGTTGCTTCATGACAACCAGCATCGACTGCCCACCGGCAATCATTTTAGCCTCTTCTTTATATTTGGAAAGCAGGGAAAGGGCTTCCTCAACTGTTTTGGGAGCGAAATACTCAAAAGCAGCTATCATTTGACCTCCTCAATGCAAATGTCACTATATCATATAAAATCTTACAGATGCCCGTCAAGGTTGCTCGTAGGCTCCTCTTGTACCTTCTTGGCTCTGGCTCTCATTATTTTAGCTTGGGGATAAGGTCGGTGCCGCCCGCGATTAACCTAGCTTTTTCTTTATAGTTAGTAAGAGGGGCGCTAGATAGTCGAATTCGGGTAATCTTCGGTAGAAGGTTACCATGGTTTCTACGACCTTTCTAGCTAAACCCGCGCGCCAATGAGTATATTCGCCTGGCGCGGATTAGATTATTACCTCTTCGTCTTTGAGCTTGGCGATGTCATCCCAGCTGTAGTCAAGCTCCAGCAGTATTTCCTCGGTATGTTGCCCCAGCTCGGGAGCCTCCCGCTTAATTGCCGCTGGGGTCTCGCTGAACGACCAGGGGAAGCCGAGCATCTTTATCTTGCCCCACACCGGGTGGTCGACCCCGATAATGTAATTGTTGGTCAATGCCTGCGGGTCTTCGAACACCTCGCTGGATGACTGGATAGGGGTGTATATTACATTCGCTTTCTTGAAGATCTTCATCCACTCGTCCCGGTTCTTGGTGGCGAACTTCTTGTCCAGTATAGCCACCAGCTCCTTGCCGTGATCGTGCCTGGCTTCAATACTATTGAAGCGGGGGTCGTTCTCCAGCTCTTCTACGCCCATTGCCTTGCAGACGTTGGGCCAGTATTTATCGGGCTGAAGGTGAGCAATGACAATCCACTTGCCGTCCTTACACTGATAGTGATTATAGATGGGGTTGCCGGCCTCGGCCCTGATGAAACGGGGGAACTCCTTGCCTAATACGCCGGGGGCGGCAAAGTTGACCCCGTGCAGGGCGATGAGGCTGCCCATCAGCGAGGTATCTACCAGCTGCCCCTTGCCCGTCTTTTCCCGGGCGTAGAGGGCAGCGGTTACCGCCCAGGCACAGATAAGCCCGCCCTGTTCGTCGCCCATCCCCGGTATAAGGGTGGCGGGGGGGCCGTTACGTTCACCGCACATCATCATCGTGCCCGAGCGGGCGATTCCGGTATAGTCGAAGGAGAGCGTGTTGGCATCGGGACCCTCCCGGCCCCACCCCGAAGCGTGGGCGTAGATAAGTTTGGGGTTTACCGCCGACAGCGCCTTATAATCGATTCCCATCCGCCGGGGAGCATCTATGCTCAGGTTAGTCACGAAGACGTCGGCTCGCTTAATCAGCTCAAAAAATACCTTCTTGCCCTTTTCCGTGTTCAAGTCCAGGGCGATGCTCCGCTTGTTGCGGTTGTTACTCTCGAAATAATAGTTGCGGCCTTTAAGACCGGTATCGGCGCCGATAATCCTCATCATTCCCCGGGCCGGGTCTCCGTTCTTAGGCTCCACCTTAATTATCTCGGCGCCCAGGTCGCCCAGCCTCATCCCAGCTACCGGTCCCTGCTGAAACATGCTTATTTCCACTACCTTGACACCATCCAGCGGTCCCGCCATCTCCTTGCCTCCTTATCAGTCGTTCGGTTACAGGAGTATGTAGATTTAGATTATAACTGTAGATGTGCGTCGGTGGCAAATAGAATTATAGATATGGTTCGTCATGCCGCAGTCGTTCTTAGATACGACGACCATACCAAGATGTTAGGTGCCCACCTTGGTTTTGGCAAGTCAATATTATGAGGCAACTAGCAAGAAGGCTGGATACGCCATTAGTGCACATATCCAGCCTTGCTCGTAAACTCTTGTTACCGGCTATGTTAAGCTTTTCCGATTCGGAACATCTTGGTGCCGCAAGAGGGGCATACCCCCTGGGTGGCCGGCCTGCCATTCTTCATGGTTATGTGCTTGGCATCCTTCATCTCTCTCTTGGCTCGGCATTTAACGCAATAGGCTTGCATCGGGTCTACCTCCTTTTTTTATGAAGATAACCTATTCGCCTCACAATGTCAATAGCTATTTACGCAGAATTGAGGTCTTTTTAAATCACTCGTTTGAAACTATAGTACTCTTAACCCCGATGAGGGCTTATCTCACGGCTTTTTGGACTGCCCCAGCTTCCTTATTATAGCTAAAATCCCCCCCAGGTCCCCCCTGATGGTAACATCGGCGCTCCGCTCGACGGCGCGAGCTTTGGGATTGAAGGCTATCCCCAGGCTGGCCTGTTCGAGCATACAGATATCGGCGATATTGTCGCCCACGGCTACAGTCCTCTCCAGCGGTATTTTAGTCTCCCGTGAAAGGCTGAACATGGCGTTTAGCTTGCATATGGCGTGTTTGAGGCAGCCCTTCTTATCGTCCGGCCAGTTAAGCGGCATCTCCACTTCACCGGTAGCCTTTCCTCTCTTTACCACCAGCTTATTGGCTATAGTGTAGTCGAAGCCAAGGCGTGCTTTAAGCCGCTCGGTAGCTATGGTGTAGCTGTCACTGATGATAGCCAGGACATGCCCGTCCTCTTTCAGCGCCTCTATCGTTGTCTCGGCGCCTGGCGAGAGTGGAATCCGGTCGAAGGTGTCGACGATTTCGGTGGCACTGAGCCCTTTCAGCAGGGAGGCGATATCCCTTGTCTTCTCGTACTCGAGAACACGCCTGGCCATTATCTCCTTGAGCTTGGCTTCAAAGCCGAATCTACGGGCGAGATGGAAGATCAACCTCTCGGCAATTAGGGTGCCGTCCATATCGAAGACGACCAGTCTTGGCTCTATGGAGTTTGGCATCGCTAATCTTTGAGCACTGAATATGAGTCCAGATGCTCGGCCATAAAATTGGTGAAGCTTTTGATGTTGGCGTTGCGGGGAGGAGGGGTGACGTGGGGTTTGGGGGGCGCTTCACCCCGCTTGAGAGCGCGCTGGGCGGATAGCTCCCTCAGGACTAATTTCCTCGTCTCCTTTTCGCAAAGCGGGGAATGATAAACGGTGCTTAAGCCCTGGAGCAGCATATCCCGCAGGTGCGCTATGCCCCTCTCCTCGTGAAAGTGGGGGTTTCGACTCTCTATCTGGAAGATTTCTATGCCGTCCTTGGCTATTTTCTGGCTGGCCATAGGCAGCACCCCGCCGTAGTCTTCACAGAGGGAGACCAATTCCTGCGGCTCGACGGCGTAGCCCGAAGCGAAGGGAGTTATCTTAGCCAGCTTGATGCTCATAGCATGCTCGCCGGCGTTGCCCGTCTTGATAATATCGGTCTCAAAGCCGGTATTGCCCGAAAGCAGGGAGTTCATGCACTTATTGGTAGTCTCCGATACCCGCCCCCATTTTCGGAAGTAGATTTCGCCCGATACCTTGGGCTTGTAACGCCATAGAATCCTGACCATGGCGTAGGGAGACTGGGCGATACTAAAGCCGGCCGCATAGCACCGGGAGTATTCCCAGACCGAGCCGGGGAAGTAGTTATCGGCGTCGATAAAGCCGATGTAGTCCTTTCCCGCCAGTATGGCGGTCAGCAGCCCCACCACCATCCCCTCGGACTTACCGTTTCTTACCGCCTTGCCCTCTTTATCCAGCAAATCGGTGTATCTGGCCTGAGCCAGCGCCTTGGCCAGCAGCGGGTCTTTCTGGTGGATAATCAATGCCTGGCGCTGGGTGAAGTAGCAGTACTGCTCCAGGGTATCATGTTCCATGCCGAAGCGGTCGGTCGGCTCACGCTCGCTGTTGGAGACTACTATTATCAGGCATTCGTGAGGGACGCCGCTGATGACCCCCTCGAAGAGCTTGAGCTTCTCGTCCTTGACCGGGATAACGATAGCCATCCTCTCCTCAACCGCCTTAATCGCCTCCTCCTCTATCTTGTCAACGGCTATCGCCTCTTTGAGCGTTCCGTTGGCTCTCCTGCCTGAGTCGAGCTCCAGGACTTTCTGCACGTCATTTATCTTTATTGAGCCGAAACGCTCGGTATATCGCTGTCTTTCTATACGCATCTGCCTATCCTTAGTGCCACTAGGCAAGCTGATACTAGCACAATCATAGCTTATTGTAAACCTGAATTACGGGATAAGGCAGAGGGTAAATCTTTATACTTACCCCCGCCTCCGACTGGAAATTATATCACCAAAAGTGTACAATAATGCTTGTGCGGTAGGTCACCGTGCACAGGAAATATTGGAGGGTTATAAATGGATAAGCTAGAGGTGCTGAGAAGGTCTGATGTCTTCCACTACCTTGATGATGAAGACCTTAAGACAGTGGCAGAGATGTGTACCGCTGAAGTTTTTGAAGCGGGGAAGACTATATTACGGCAGGACAAGGACAACGATAAGCTATATGTAATTGAAGACGGACTGGTATCCGTCCTGCTGGAGCTGGGACCAACCGATAAGCGGCAAATCCAGGCCGCCGCCAACTATGAATGCTTCGGCTGGTCGGCGTCTATACCCCCCTACCGCTGCGTCTGCACGGTGAAATCGATGGAGAAGACCAAGGTGCTTGCCTTTAATGGAAAAGACCTGCGCAATCTGGTCTATACCAACCCCAAGCTGTGTGCCGAGATTGCCGGTGGCGTAGCCTATGTCATCTCGCAAAGGCTACGGGCGGCATTTTCCCAACTAATGGGTGTCGCCTATCAGGATTAACCCTCAAGTATGATAACCGTTACGGCGGATAGTCAACCTCTAGTATAATCTAGTGTAGTGAACTTGTGGCTGTTAACTCGAGCAGGGTGTTGAACTAGAAGGAGAGTTTTATCTATATGGACGAGTCAAAAACCATCACCTCTATGATGGAAGAAAAGAGGCTGTTTAAGCCTCCCAAGAAGCTAAGCCAGAATGCGTATATAAAGAGCTTGGATGAGTATAAGAAAATCTACCAGAAGTCCATCAGCGACCCCGAGGCTTTCTGGGGAGAGCTAGCCGAGCAGCTCGACTGGTATAAGAAGTGGGACAAGGTGCTGGTCGCCGATTTTAAGAACGCCAAGCACGAGTGGTTTGTCGGCGGCAAGCTCAATGTTAGCTATAACTGCCTGGACAGGCACCTCACAACCTGGAGAAAGAATAAAGCTGCCCTCATCTGGGAAGGGGATATCGGCGACAGCAAGACGCTTACCTATCAGCAGCTTTATTACGAGGTATGCAAATTCGCCAACGTGCTCAAGAAGCACGGCGTTAAGAAAGGCGACCGGGTTTCCATCTACCTGCCCATGATTTTGGAATTGCCCATCGCCATGCTGGCCTGCGCCCGAATCGGGGCTGTCCACAGCGTTGTCTTCGGCGGTTTCAGCGCCGAGGCGCTGCGGGACAGGGTCATGGACTGCGGCTCTAAAGTTCTTATCTGCGCCGACGGCTATTACCGCAGCGGCCGCGTCATCAGAAGTAAGGACAACGCCGATATGGCCGCCAAGGCCTGCCCCGAGGTAAAGGACGTTATTGTCGTCAGCAGGGCTAACATCGGGGTAAATATGGAAGAGGGCCGCGACTACTGGTGGCATGAAGAGATGATGGCGGAAGATATCAAGCCCTATTGCGAGCCCGAGCCGATGGATGCCGAAGACCCCCTCTATATCCTCTACACCAGCGGCAGCACCGGCAAGCCTAAAGGGGTGCTGCATACCCAGGCCGGTTACCTCCTCTTTTGCTACCAGACTCTCAAGTGGATATTCGATATCAAGGAAGAAGATACCTTCTGGTGCACCGCCGACATCGGCTGGGTCACCGGACACAGCTATATCGTGTACGGGCCGCTGGCTCTGGGCACCTCCAGCCTGGTTTTCGAAGGCGTGCCCACCTATCCCCACCCCGACCGCTTCTGGGATATCGTAGAGAAGTATCAGGTCGATATCTTCTACACCGCCCCCACCGCCCTGAGGGCGATCATGAGAGAGGGCGACGAATGGCCTGCCAAGCATAACCTGGATTCGCTGCGCATTCTGGGATCGGTGGGCGAGCCGATTAACCCGGAGGCCTGGATGTGGTATTACGATGTAATCGGTAAGGGCAGGTGCCCTATCGTGGATACCTGGTGGCAGACGGAAACGGGAGGCATTCTGATTACCCCCCTCCCCGGAGCCACCCCGCTTAAACCAGGCTCGGCTACCTTCCCCTTCCCCGGTATCGAGCCGGCCGTGCTCAGGCAGGACGGTTCCGAAGCCGACGTCAACGAAGGCGGCTACCTGGTAATTAAAAAGCCCTGGCCGGGCTTGATGCGGACGGTCTACGGCGAACCGGAGAGGTTCAAGAATACCTATTTCATCCAGTACCCCGGGGTCTATAATACCGGAGACGGCGCCCGGGTGGACAACGACGGCTACTACTGGCTGATGGGACGTATCGACGATGTTATCAACGTCTCCGGCCATCGCATCGGCACCGCTGAGGTGGAAAGCGCCCTGGTATCCCATAAACAGGTGGCTGAGGCAGCGGTGGTCGGCATGCCCCACGAGATTAAGGGACAGGGCATATATGCCTTCGTTACCCTGAAGGCTCATGTCCCTCCGAGCGATGACCTCAAGAGAGAGCTGGTAGCCCACGTCCGCCAGGAGATTGGGCCCATAGCCACCCCCGATAAGCTCCAGTTTGCCGATGGGCTGCCCAAGACCAGAAGCGGCAAGATTATGCGCCGCATACTGACCAAGATTGCCGCCGGCGACGTCGAGAACCTGGGCGATACCAGTACCCTGGCCGACCCGACGGTGGTCGATACCCTGGTCGAGGGCAAGCAGTAAAGACCATTCTTTAATCCAACAACTAAAAAGCCACTGGGTATAAACTCAGTGGCTTATTTTTTTATTTCGGTAAGGGATTGACAAGGACGGCTCTACTAGTGTAATTTAAGGCAAACGGTTGCCTGTTGCCTGTTACACCGCCGACCGTTAGACCCCAATCCAGTTCCAGGAGCTATAATGATGCGAGAGGTCAAGCCAGTGGTTAAAATTATACCCTGCCTGGATATTAAAGAGGGCAGGGTGGTCAAGGGAATAAAATTCGTCGACCTGAGAGATGCCCGCGACCCCGTGGAAGCCGCTCAGGCTTATAGCCGGGAAGGGGCTGACGAGCTTGTCTTCCTTGATATCTTCGCCACCGTGGAGAACCGCAAAACAAGGCTGGAATGGGTAAAAAAGGTCTGTGATGTGGTTAGCGTTCCCTTCGCCGTCGGCGGCGGCATCAGCACTATTGAAGATATGGAAGCCCTGCTCAAGCTCGGCGTGGACAAGGTCTCGATAAATACCTCGGCAGTCAAGACCCCCGAACTTATTAAAGAAGCCACCCGTAAGTTCGGTAGCGAAAAGCTGGTGGTGGCGATTGACGGCAGGAAAAACCCTCAGGATAGTAATCTTCCCCGCCTGGAAGTGGTGGTCAAGAGCGGCAGCGAACCCACCGGACTGGAAATTACCGACTGGGCAAAGCGGGTGGAAGAACTGGGGGCAGGGGAAATATTGCTTACCAGCAAGGATGCCGACGGCACTAAAGAGGGCTACGACCTGGAGATGACCAGAGCCGTAGCCGAGGCGGTCAGCATCCCCGTTACCGCCTCCGGCGGCGCGGGCAAGCTGGAGCACCTCTACGACGCCGTGGTCAAAGCCAAAGCGTCGGCAGTCCTGGCCGCTTCTATCTTTCATTTCGGCGAGATATCCATCCCCGAAGCCAAGAGATACCTGAAAGAAAAGGGGATACCGGTAAGAATATAAAAGTATAAAGAAGGAGTTTTAGCATGAACCTACAACGACCCAACGCCAACGAGGCTACACGGACGGCTAACCGTTCCCGAAGCGTGGTCCCTATGAGCGGACTCTGCACCCGCTGTGTTGACGGGTGCACCGGAAACTGCGAGGTTTTCAAGGCAACCTTCCGCGGACGGGAACTGATATACCCGGGGCCCTTCGGCGAGATTACTGCCGGAGGCGACAAGGACTATCCTATCGACTACTCTCACCTTAATATACAGGGCTATGCCCTGGGAGCCGAAGGGCTGCCCCCCGGCGTTAGCGGCAACCCTGATACGGCTATCTTCCCGGCGGTAAACACCGAGACTGAATACGGCTGGGACATCAAGGTTAAGATGAAAGTGCCGGTCTTTACCGGTGCCCTGGGCTCCACCGAGATAGCCCGCAAGAACTGGGACCACTTTGCCGTCGGTGCGGCTATCGGCGGCGTTACCCTGGTCTGCGGCGAAAACGTCTGCGGTATCGACCCGCGGCTCGAGCTTGATGCCAAGGGCAAGGTTGTCGCCGCCCCCGACATGGACCGGAGAATAGAGATTTATCGACGCTATCATCAGGGCTATGGCGAGATCCTGGTCCAGATGAACGTGGAAGATACCCGACTGGGCGTCGATGCCTACGCCAGAAAAAAGCACGGGCTGGAGACCATCGAGCTAAAATGGGGACAGGGGGCGAAGTGTATCGGCGGCGAGATTAAGGTCAACAGCCTGGAACGGGCTATAGAGCTCCAGAAACGCGGCTATATCGTAACCCCCGACCCCTCCAACCCCGTCGTCCAGTCGGCTTTTACCGACGGCTCCCTGAAGGAATTCGAGCGCCACAGCCGACTCGGCTTTATCGACGAAGAGGGTTTTTATAACGAAGTCAAGCGCCTGAGGGACATGGGATTCAAGCGCATCACCCTCAAGACGGGCGCCTACGGGCTGCGTGAGCTGGCGATGGCAATCAAGTGGGGGTCGAAGGCTAAGATTGACCTGCTCACCATAGACGGCGCCCCCGGCGGCACCGGCATGAGCCCCTGGCGGATGATGGAAGAATGGGGCATGCCCACTCTCTACCTGCATGCCGCCGCCTGCGAGTTCTGCCAGAAGCTGGCGGATAAAGGAGAGCGGCCACCCGATATCGCCTTCGCCGGTGGCTTCAGCAGCGAGGACGGTATATTCAAGGCGCTGGCTCTCGGTTCTCCCTTCGTCAAGGCAATCTGCATGGGGCGAGCATTGATGATTCCGGGTATGGTGGGCAAGAACATCGAGCAGTGGCTCAAAGACGGCAAACTGCCCAATACCGTAGGCCAGTTCGGCTCGACCCCGGAGGAGATTTTCATCAACTACGAAGACGTTAAGAATATCGTAGGCGCCAAGGAGATGAAGAACATACCCCTGGGCGCGGTAGGCATCTACAGCTACGTCGATAAGCTCAGGGTAGGGCTTCAGCAGCTGATGGCGGGGGCAAGGTGCTTCAACGTGCCGGCAATCACCCGAGGCGAGCTTATGTCTCTCAGTGAAGAGTGCGCCAAGGTCACCGGCATACCCTATCTGATGGACGCCGGCAGAGAAGAAGCCATGAAGATTCTGAGCAGCTAGCTTAGAGGTCGCTCAACGCTTTACGGAGTGACTCCTGATATAGTATGCTAGCAGCACATTGGGCTCTCAGATTTTGATTTGGCTGCAATACCTTGCCTGTCTGGCCATCATTCTCTTCGCGGGCACGAGGCTGGCCAGATACGGTGACGCCATCGCCGAGAAAACCGGCCTGGGCGGGCTCTGGATTGGGCTGGTCCTGCTGGCGGCGATTACCTCGGTGCCGGAGCTGGTTACCAGCATAAGCTCGGTAGCCCTGGTCGGCCTCCCCGACTTAGCCATGGGCACCCTCCTGGGGAGTTGCCTTTTTAACCTGACTCTCATCGCCCTGCTCGATTTCCTCTACCGTAAGGGTCCTATCCTGAGCCATGTCCGCTTCAGGCACATAGCCTCAGCTGCGGTGGGCACAGTTCTCATAGCTATTGCCGGTGGCACTATCCTTGGTGGGGAAGCACTTTCAGGAATAAAGCTGGCCTGGATAGGCGTCCCCAGCATAGTCATCCTTATCCTCTATCTGGTAGCGATAAGGCAACTCTTCCGCTTCGAGCGCCGCCACCCCGCCCCACCCGAAACCTCACTGCCCAAATACGCGCATCTCCCCATGAAGACGGTCTATTTCCGGTTCACGCTGGCGGCGCTGGCCGTTGTCGGCGCGGGGATATGGGTTTCGTTCGTCGGCGACGATATCGCGGCGGCTACAGGGTGGGGAGCCACCTTTGTCGGCAGCCTCTTTCTGGCTATCAGCACCTCGATGCCCGAACTGGTGGTTACCATCGCTGCCCTGCGCCTGGGGGCGACCGACATGGCGGTGGCTGACATACTGGGCAGCAATATGTTCAACATCGCCATTATCTTTGCCGCCGACCTTTTCTATACCGAAGGCTCCATCCTCTCCTCGGTATCGAATTCTCACCTTATCACGGTAGCGATGACGATTACCGCCAGCCTCCTGGTGATAATCGGGCTTCGCTTCCGCCGCCAGCGCAAGCTCTTTCGCTTTGGCAGCTGGTACAGCCCTGCTTTAATTATGCTTTATATTCTCGGCGCCTATTTCCTGTTCCGTGCGGGCATAGGTTTTGGTTAAACCCCTTGATTGAACTTTCGATTTAGGGTAGCATACTGGAGAAACCTTAAGGGGTAGCTATGCTAGCCAGATGCCGGTATTATATGTGGCTTAGCTGGCGGCGGATAATACACCGCCCCGTATTATCTATCCTTTTCCTACTGCTCATTATCTACTTTGGCGCTGTTCTGATTATCATGACTTATGAGAAAATCGATTTCGTCGGCGCCAATTTAGAAATCCTCCCCGCTTTCCTTGGCGAACTGGGCATCATAGAGAGCCCTTACGCCGCCGTCCAGATAAGCATTATCGTAGGTATGGTAGCCAGTGTTACCGTCATCGTCATCATAACCGCTAAAATCACCAGCGTATTCGTCGAATTCGTGAGGAGAGGAGGAGTCATGGCTAAAAAAGTCAACCTTTCTGGTCACACCATAATCTGCGGCTGGAATTTCCAGGGGGAACGCGTAATCAATGAGCTATTTTCGGCCGATGTCAGGCAGCAACGGGGGGTGGTCGTCCTGAACGATAGCGAAAAACGCCCTTTCAAGGACGAGCGAGTCGAGTTCATAAAAGGCGACCCTTCTCAGGATAAAGACCTGGTTAGGGCTGGGGTAAAGAAAGCCGACAGCGTTATTGTGCTTACCGACCTTACCAAGGGGGCAAATGAGGCTGATGCCGAAGCCCTGATGGTGGTACTGGCGGTGGAATCGCTGAACTCAGGTGTCCACACCTGCGCCCAGATAGTGAACTCGGCGAACCGCATGCACCTGGAGCGTGCCCACGCCGACGAGATTATCTGCCTCGACCAGGTGGGCGGCAGCCTGGCGGTAGCCTCGGCCCTGAATCACGGCGTTTCCCGTATAGTATCGGAGTTACTGAACTTTAATCAGGGCAGCGAGTTCTACCGCTATGACCGCCGTATATCCGACAAGCTGGTGGGCAAGGAGTTTACCGAGGCGGTACAGCTGCTCGCCCCGAAACACATATTACTCCTGGCGGTAGAAACCGACTATTCTAAAGAACTGCTCCAGCAGCTAAGCGCTGATGTGGTATATGACCTGCCTGAAGAGGAACGGATGATGGTGGTCAACCCGCAGTCTAACTATGCCATTCGACAGGGTGACGCCCTTTTTGTCATCGCCGAATCTGAGCCGCATAAGCTCTGAAAATGTGCTTCGGCTTATTTTGACGAACCAGTTATCGTTCGGCTATAATATTTATCTAGTTTTCCTTGTTTGCGCGAAGCTTGAATAGATGTTTGCATTAAGTCAAATTCTTGCCATCGCCATTTTCATTTTGATGTTCCTGGCCATTATTATTGGCAAGGTGCATCGTTTCATTCCCGCCCTGGTCGGCGCTGGCCTCACCCTGGTAGTCGTCTTCCTTATTACTATGCAAAGCCCCGATTCGATATCTCACGTTATGAACCTGGGGCAGCTGGGGCAATTCAACTTCTGGGTGCCGGGCCAGGAGCATATCGAGTCTTATGGTATCAACTGGCAGACCATTATCTTTATCGGCGGCATGATGGTTATGGTGGAGGGGCTGGGGGAGGTGGGCTTCTTCCGCTGGATATGCCTGCTGCTGGCTAGGCTGGTCAACTACAAGGTCGTTCCCATACTGGTCGTCTTTATGCTGCTCTCCGGCTTCCTCTCCATGTTTATCGACAGCATCACCGTGCTCCTGTTCCTGGCTATGGTCACCATCGAGCTGGCGCGCCTGCTTAAATTCGACCCGGTGCCGATGATAATCGCCGAAATCTTTGCCGCCAATACCGGCGGCGCCGCCACCATGTCCGGCGACCCGCCCAATATCATTATCGGCACCGCCCTCGGCTATAACTTTACCGACTTTGTCTTTAATACCGGTGTTATCGCCTGGATAGGTATGGCCTTTGCCCTGGTCTTCTTCTACTTCGCCTTCCGCAAGGTGCTCACCAGCTCCCAGGGTAAGCCGGATACCCCCGCTACGAAGTATCCCCAGCCCAGCGAAGCTATTATCAACCCACGCCTCTTCCGTATCAACGCCGCCATCTTTATCGCCATAATCGTGCTGATAGTTACCCACGCCGAAACCGGCTTGTCAATGGCGCTAATCGGCGTTATTGCCGCCGCTATTACCATGCTGGCGGCGAGCCGGAAAGCCCTGCATATTATCAGCCGCATAGACTGGCGGACTCTGCTCTTCTTTATCGGGTTGTTTATCTGCGTCGGCGGTCTGGAAGAGACGGGCGTGCTGGAGATGCTAGCCAGCTATATTGGCAATGTCTCCGGCGGCAGCCTGGTGCTGGTGATACCGCTTATCCTCTGGATATCCGCCTTTGCCTCGGCAATAGTGGATAACATCCCCTTCGCCGCCACTATGGTCCCCGTAATCCAGAACCTTTCCCGTTCGGTTACCTTGGACCTGCATCCTATGGCCTGGACGCTGGCGCTGGGCACCGACATCGGCGGCAACGCCACCCCTATCGGCGCTTCGGCTAATGTCGTCGGCACCGCCATTGCTGAAAAAGAGGGTTATCCCATCAGCTGGGGCAGGTTCTGCAAATATGCTATTCCCGCCATGCTGATGGTGGTCAGCTTATGCTGGCTGTATTTAGTGATAAGATACGCCTAGAGGAGGTGGAAAATGTGGAAGAAGATTCTGGTTCCTATAGACGGCTCCGACCTGGCTGAGCTGGCTCTGCCTTATGCCCGGGAGCTAGCCGGTGCCTTCAATTCCGAGCTTGTCCTGCTCTACGTCAGCGAGCCGGCTGATGAAGAGCACCTCCATATGCACCAGCTCTACCTGGAGAGACTGGCCGTGCAGATGAAGAAGCAGCTTAAAAGGGTCAGCCCCGTGGTCATATCGGGCAAACCGGCTGAGGAGATTGTCAAATACACCGAGAAAAATGATATCAGGCTCATCATTATGGCCTCTCGCGGAAGCTCGGGCATAGCCAGTAAGGTGATTGATGCCACCGGTGTGCCGCTGCTGCTCATCAAGGAGAGCAAACGCCGACGCAAGACCAAGGAGAAGCACCTGATAAGCCGTATTCTGCTGCCCCTGGACGGCTCCGAAGCTGGCGAAGCCGCCATAACCCGGGTCAAGGAGCTTAAGTCCCGACTGGAGTCTGAGGTTATCTTGCTGGATGTGGTGCCGAAGGGAAGGCATCTCCGCACCGTTGGCGGCCTGGACTATATCCTTTACCCCGAACCGGAAATGGAGACCTTCAGGGCGGAGGCCAAGACATACCTGGACAAGGTCTATAAACGGCTGCAAAGGGGCAAAGGCGAACTAAAGGTTGAAATCAGGTCGGGCGAAGTCGCCAAGGAAATCCTTAACTACGCCAAGAAAAAGAGAGCCAGCCTGATTGCTATATCCACTCACGGCCACTCGGGCATGACGAAATGGGTCTTCGGCAGCACCGCCCAGAAGGTTATGCAGGACAGCCCGATACCGGTGCTGGTGGTGAAAGCCGTGCCGGGAGAGGCTTAGAAATTTGCATCGTCCTTGAGTTATAGGTTATCATATATAATCGTTCTCGCCCCTGTAGCTCAGTTGGATAGAGCACCAGCCCCCGGAGCTGGGTGCGAGCGTTCGAGTCGCTCCAGGGGCGCTTTGTATATTTAGGAGACTATAAATTGACAGCTAAAAGCCAACTTATAGAAATCAGGTGGCATGGCCGCGGCGGGCAGGGGGCGGTTACCTCAGCCGAACTGGTGGCACAGGCGGCAATAAGCGAGGGCAAGTATGCCCAGGCATTTCCCAGCTTCGGTCCGGAGCGTAGGGGAGCGCCGGTGTTGGCTTTCGTCAGGATAGACAGCCAGGAACCGATACGGATAAGGGCCGAGATAACCGACCCCGATGTCGTGGTGGTACTCGACCCCGGATTGCTCACCATCGTCAATGTCGCCGCGGGGCTAAAGAAAAACGGCATTGTAATAATCAATACCAAGAAGCCCTTTGCCGAAATCGAGAAGAATCTCAAGACCAAGGGTAGGCTGGCTAAGGTTGACGCCACCACTATCGCCCGCGAAACGCTGGGCGTGCCCATTACCAATACCACCATGGTCGGTGCGCTGCTCAGAGCCACTGACGTCGTGAAACTGGAGTCCCTGGTCGAGCCGCTAAACCATCGCTTCGGCCGCCTGGCGGAAAGAAACGTCAATGCCATGAAAAGGGCATATGAGGAAACCGAGCTAAAGGAGTAGGGTATTGACCAAGCCAGAGGGTGAACTAACCTGGAAAGACCTGGAAATAGGCGCCATCGTCACCGAGCCCGGAAACGCGGCTCAGTACAAGACAGGCGACTGGCGCTCGCAGCGGCCCACCTACGATTTCACCAAGTGTATTGAGTGCGGGCTTTGCCAGATTTACTGCCCCGAGGGTTGTATCTGGCAGAATAGTGATGGTTATTTCGAAGCCGATATGTTCTACTGCAAGGGGTGCGGCATCTGTGCCCGTGAATGCCCGACCCGGGTAATAACTATGGTCTTGGAGGAGGAATAATGGCCAAGAAAGTGGGCATGGAGGTATCGGTAGCTGTTGGCGAAGCGGTCAAGCTGGCTAATGCCGATGTCATCGCCGCCTACCCCATCACCCCCCAGACCCACATTGTTGAGCACCTGGCGGAGTTGGTAGCCGACGGCGAATTGGACGCCGCCTATATTCCCGTTGAATCGGAGCACTCGGCGATGAGCGCCTGTCTCGGTTCGGCGGCTACGGGCGCCAGGACCTTTACCGCCACGGCCGGGCAGGGGCTGGAGCTCATGCACGAGGTATTGTATGTCGCCTCGTCCATGCGCTTGCCCATGGTGATGACGGTGGCTAACCGGGCGCTGTCGTCTCCCTTAAGCGTCTGGGGCGACCACTCCGATGTTATGGCCGTTCGCGATACCGGCTGGATTCAGATATTTACCGAAAACGGGCAGGAAGTGGTGGATAATGTCTTCTGCGCTTTCCGCATCGCTGAAGACCAGAAGGTCTTGCTGCCGGTAATGGTTCACCTCGACGGCTTCCATCTCTCCCACGTTATCGAACCGATAGTCTTCCCCGAACAGAGCGTTGTCGATAAGTTCCTGCCGCCCAATAAATACCCCCTGCCCCTCCACCCCGATAAACCGGTAACGATGGGGGATTTCGCTCCACCCATCACCTACCCGGAGGCAAAGTGGGCGCAGGAAGTCAACCTGAGAGCATCCAAAGAGGTAATCCTCCGGACCTGGAATGAGTTCGGCAAGGCTTTGGGACGCCATTACTCACCGGTGGAAAGCTATAAGACCGAAGACGCCAAGGTGCTGCTATTGACTATGGGCAGCTTCAGCGAGACGGCGATGACGGTCATTGATAAGCTGAGGGATGAGGGCAGGAAGGTGGGGGTGGTAAGGTTACGCCTCTGGCGTCCCTTCCCCTTCGAGGAGTTCCGCCAGGCGGTCAAGGATGCCGAAACCCTCATTGTTGTCGATAGGGCGCTCTCCTTCGGCGGCCCCGGTGGGCCCGTCTGCTCCGAGGTGAGGTCGGCTCTATACGGCGAAGCTAAGAAACCCAAGGTCGTCAGCTTCGTGGCTGGGTTGGGGGGCAGAGACATCACCCCGGCCGGCTTCGAGACGATAATAAATAAAGGGATTGAAATCTCGCAGAAGGGCAGCGAGAACGAGTTCGAGATATTTGGGGTGAGGGACTGATGCAGAACTATAATGTCTATGTTCCCCGACTGGTAACTAAAAAGGATACCTTTGTCCCCGGCCACCGTGCCTGTATCGGCTGCGGTGAAGCGCTGGCAGTCAGGCTCGCCTGCAAGGCGCTGGGGCAGAATGTCATTATCGCCAGCGCCACCGGCTGTATGGAGATAGTCTCCTCCCCACTGCCCACCACCTCCTGGAAGATTCCTTGGATTCATACCCTCTTCGAGAACTCCGCCGCCGTGGCTTCGGGCATTGAATCGGGACTAAAGATGCTGATGAAGAAGGGCCGGATAGCCCAGCAGGATATCACCGTGGTGGCTATGGCCGGCGACGGCGGCACCAGCGATATCGGCCTACAGGCGCTATCGGGCGCCATGGAGAGAGGGCATAACTTCCTCTATCTCTGCTTCGATAACGAAGCCTATATGAACACCGGTATCCAGCGCTCCTCGGCTACGCCCTACGGCGCCGCCACCACCACCTCCCCCGTGGGTAAGCAGAGCATCGGTCAGATGAGCTGGAAGAAGAATATGCCGGCGATTGCCGCCGCCCACAATATCCCCTACGTGGCCACCGCCTGTCCCAGCTATCCCTTCGACCTGATTGAGAAGGTAAAGAAGGGGGCGGAGACCCCCGGCCCCGCCTACGTTCATATACTTTCGGTTTGTCCCACCGGCTGGAGATGCCCCACCGATTTAACGGTCAGGATGGGACGTCTGGCGGTGGAGACAGGCATATTCCCCCTCTACGAAGTGGAAAACGGCCAATACAAGCTGAACTTCGATTTTCCCGAACTCAGGCCCGTTGTCGACTACCTGAAATTGCAAGGAAGGTTCCGGCACCTGTCTGAGGACTTAATCGAGAAGATACAAAAGCGGGTGACCGCTGATTACGCTGAGCTTAAGGAGAAGGCAAGTGCCGACAGCAAGTAAGCCGACCAAGCAGAAGCTAATGTCAATACTGGACAGCTATGAGCGCGACAAGGGCATGCTGGTAGCCATCCTGCAGGACGTCCAGGCGGAGTATAATTACTTGCCCAAAGAGTCCTTGAACCAGATAAGTGAAGGGCTGGACATACCGATGACCCAGGTCTACAGCGTCGCCACCTTCTTTAAGGCCTTCAGTCTCAAACCGAGGGGACGCCACATAATCAACGTCTGTCTGGGCACCGCCTGCCACGTCAGGGGAGCCGGTAGAGTCCTCGAGGAAATAGGGCGGCAACTTGACATAAAACCAGGCGAAACGACCGAAAACTTCAGGTTCACCATGGAGACTGTCAACTGCGTCGGCGCCTGCGCCCTGGGGCCGATAGTGGTCATTGACGGTAAGTATTCGGGGCAGATGAAGACCGATAAGGTGAAAACTTTGCTGGAGAGTTACGATTAAATGGCCAAACAAAGCAATAATCGGCTGAGCTCGCCGCAGGAGCTGGAAGCGCTGAGGGCGTCTATAATCAAGGCAAGGGATGCCCAGAAGCCCTGTATAACGGTCTGTGGCGGCACCGGCTGCCACTCTTTCGGCAGCGAGGGCGTCACCGACGCCTTTAAGCAGGAAATTAAGCGCCAGAAACTGGGCGCTAAGATAGATATAAAGGTCACCGGCTGCCACGGCTTCTGCGAAAAGGGGCCGGTGGTGGTCATCAAGCCCAAGAACATCTTCTACCAACAGGTAAAGGCGGAGGATATCCCCGAGATAATCGCCGAGACCGTGGTCAAGGGCAAAATCATTGACCGACTGCTCTATACCGACCCCGCTACCGGCAAGAAGATAACCTATGAGCACGAGGTTCCCTTCTACAAGGAGCAGAAACGGCTCGTCTTCGGTAATAACGGCTTAATCGACCCCAATGTCATTGAAGACTACCTGGCTATCGGCGGCTACACCGCCCTGGCTAGAGCCCTTTCCATGAAACCCGAGGCGGTCATCGCCGAGGTCAAGAAGGCGGGACTACGCGGGCGGGGTGGTGGCGGTTTCCCCACTGCTACAAAATGGGAGACCTGCCGCAACGCCGAGGGCGATACCAGGTATATCATCTGTAACTGCGACGAGGGCGACCCCGGTGCTTTCATGGACCGGAGCCTGATGGAGGGCAACCCCCACAGCGTTCTGGAGGGGATGGTTATCGGCGCTTACGCCATCGGCGGCCATCAGGGCTATATCTACGTCCGCAATGAGTACCCGCTGGCGGTAAAGAACGCCCAGATAGCCATTGAGCAGGCGGAAAAGCTGGGGTTGCTGGGCAAGAACATACTGGGCTCCGGATTCGACTTCAGCGTCAAGATAAGCCGTGGTGGCGGCGCCTTTGTCTGCGGTGAATCGACGGCGCTGATGGCTTCGCTGGAGGGCAAGGTCGGCGAGCCGAGGGCGAAATACGTCCATACCTCGGAGAAAGGCTTATGGGAGCAACCGACCAATCTTAATAATGTAGAGACCTGGGCTAATGTCCCGTTAATCATTAAGAACGGCGCCGACTGGTACGGCAAGATAGGCATCCAGGGCAGCAAGGGAACCAAGATTTTCTCGCTGGTGGGCAAGATTAACAACACCGGCCTTATCGAAGTTCCCATGGGAGTCGCCCTGAAGGACATTATCTACGGTATCGGCGGCGGCATCCCCGACGGCAAGAAGTTCAAGGCGGTACAGACGGGCGGCCCTTCGGGCGGCTGCATCCCCGAAAGCCTGCTCAACCTGCCCGTTGACTTCGACGAGCTGGACAAAGCCGGCTCGATGATGGGCTCGGGTGGCATGATTATCATGGACGAGAACACCTGTATGGTTGATATCGCCAAATACTTCGTCAACTTCCTGGAGGGCGAGTCCTGCGGCAAGTGCCTGCCCTGCCGAGAGGGCTTGAAAAGGATGAGCCAGATACTGACCGACATCACCGAGGGCAGGGGCAAGGAAGGCGATATCGAGCTTCTGGAACGCCTGTCAGCCACGCTTATCGACACCTCGCTCTGCGCCCTGGGCAGCACCGCCCCCAACCCCGTCTTAACCACCCTGCGCTATTTTAGAGATGAATACGAAGCCCACATTAAGGACAGGCGCTGTCCGGCCGGTGTCTGCAAGGCGCTGGTGACCTATTCTATCGACGAAGAAAAGTGCCCCGGTTGTGGCTTGTGTGTCAAAGCCTGTCCGTCCGAGGCGATAACCGATATGGGTAAGAAGAAGCCCGTGGTCTTGGACCAGGAGAAGTGCATAAAGTGCGGCGCCTGCTATGACGTCTGCAAGCTCGGAGCGGTAATAAGGAAGTGAAAATGGTCAAGCTGACAATTAACGGCCAGAAGATTCAAGCCGAAGAGGGGACCACCATACTGGAGGCAGCCCAGGATAACAACATCTACATACCCTCTCTCTGCCACCACGAAGAGGTGACCGATTACGGTGCCTGCCGCCTCTGCCTGGTCGAGGTTACTAAGAACGGACGGGAAAGACTGGTAGCTTCCTGCCTTTACGAGGTGGCGGAAGGGTTGAAGGTGAAGACCGACTCGGAAAGAATCGCCAGTAACCGCAAGATGCTCATGGAACTGCTCCTGGCCCGCTGTCCCAACAACAAGGCGGTACAGGATTTAACCCGTAAATTGGGCGTCGAAAAGACTAGTTTCAAGCTGGACGACAACGACTGTATGCTCTGCGCCCTGTGCGTCCGGGTCTGCCAGGAGGTTGTCGGCGTCTCAGCCATCAGCCTGGTCAACCGCGGCGTCGACCGCGCCCTGGCTACCCCGTACTTTGAAGACTCTAACGTTTGTATCGGCTGCGGCTCCTGTGCCTATGTCTGCCCCGTTGACGCCATAAAGTTCGAGGATGTCGGCGACACCAGGCACATCTACTGGCCCAACAACAAGATGGAATTCAAGCTAAAGAAGTGTCAGAAATGCGGCCGGTACTTTGCCCCCCAGGCTCAGCTGGACTATATCATCAAGAAGGCGGGGCTTGCCCCCGACGCCTTCGACAACTGCCCCGATTGCCGCGACTAACCCCTCTTTAATCCCACGCATTGACCCTTAGTCATCGCCTTGCTATACTCTGTGATGCGGGGTGTAGCGCAGTTGGTCTAGCGCGCAGCGTTTGGGACGCTGAGGTCGGCGGTTCAAATCCGCCCACCCCGACCATACACCTCTTAAGCCGAGCGTTTGACCTTTACTATCTCCGCCAGAATGCTGACGGCTATCTCTTCGGGGGTCTGGGCACCTATCTCCAGCCCGATAGGGGAATGGACGCTATCCAGCTTCTCTTTGGGTACTCCCTTAGCCAGCAGGTGAGAGTATGTGGCCTTAACCTTGGTCTTACTGCCAATCATGCCGATATATTTAGCCGGAGTGCCCAGCGCCATGTCCAGCACCAGCTCGTCGTGCTGATGGCCGCGGGTAACAATGACGATGTAGCTTGTCTTGTCTATCTTTAGTTTAGAGAAAGCTTTAGTAAAGTCGTCGGCCAGCACCATTTCGGCTTCAGGGAACCTCTCGGTGTTGGCGAACTCGGCACGGTCGTCGATAACGGCAATCTTAAAGCCGAGCAGCTTGGCCGTCTTAGCCAGCGGTAGCGAAATATGGCCGCCGCCAAAGATAAACAGCGTGGGTGTCGTCAATATAGGCTCGATGAAGACCTCCAAGTCACCGCCGCATATCATTCCTGCCTCCTCGGCTTCTTTAGCCGTCAGGCTCATGTGCAAATGCTTGGGCTTGCCTTGCTTGATTACCTTGATAGCCTCTTCGATAACCTGAGCTTCTAAAGTGCCGCCGCCGATGG
>CAZPLG010000008.1:0-26017 GCA_964587415.1 uncultured Dehalococcoidales bacterium
TGACCGTTGACCTGGTGGTGCAGCTTGAGCAGAAAACATATGTCCCGCTCAGCCCGGTGCACGGCCGCCTCTACGGCCTTCCGGGGCTGGCCCGTCATGGCCTCCCGGGGCTGGCCCTTCATGGCCTCCCGGGTAGCCCGCGCCACCTGATCGGTAAGACGGGGTATAGGCCGAACCGCTTCGGGCTGGTCTTGCAGATACTTGATGTATTCCATGATGTTGGCATGGCGGTTGGTCTCCTTGAGCCACACCAGGGCCACCTGCTTGGGTGTCAGGTGATCCTCGATTCTGTCTAGGCGCTTGTCCTGTCTCATTTCGATTCCTCCTCGCCTGCCTCCAGGAGAGCTGGGGCTTCTTCAAATACCGATTTACCGGCGGTGATGCCGTGCCTTCCGTGGATCGCCTGCTCCAATACAGATATCCGCTTTTCGAGGTCGCCTACCTCCAGCGTACGCAACGCTACCTGGGCAAGGTAGGCCAGCGTCCGGTTGCGCGACATGCTGTTCTCCATGCCTAGCGTGTCCAGAACGGCGACCTCAATAAGGCGGCGGATGCCGCTCACCGTTTCCAGGCCCTCAAAGTCGTAGGCGCCGGAGAGGGTGGCCTCGCGCTTGCGCCTCAGGCCGCCCAGACGGCGGGCCTCCTGCACCTCCTGGGCATGCTCCGGGGAGTGCATCAGGCAGAAATCACCGTCCCTGAGAGGAGCTGCCCGGCATGGCTCGCCCGATGGAAGACGGAAGGCACACTGCCGGCGTATCACTTTGCGCCACCTCTGCTGGTCGAGGCCCTGGTGGTCTCCATTACTACAAAGCAAGACAGGCCCCCGCGCAGGGGAGCCTGTTTGCTGGTCGCTATGTGATTTTCAGGTGAGGTTAGCCGGCCTGATGACCTTGCGGGCAAGCCTGGGGCGTCTGGTCTGCAGCAGCCAGGAAGCTCTTGCCGCACTGTTGGCAGTACCAGCGGGTCTGACCTTCCGGTACGCCCTTCTGATTGGGTGTCCGGAAGAAGCCCTTCTTGGCCGCGTCCGACTGCTCCGCCGCCGGGGCAGGTACTGTCGCAGGGACCGATGCCTCGTCGTGCCCACCATCGCCGGGTGTGATCCCGGCGGTCTCTGTGGTCTGTTGGGTCTCCAATGGGGAATTCTCGGTAGGCTGAGGCGCAGGGGCGGCAGTGGCCGTCTCCACGCTCCAGAAGACCCACCCATCGCAGGCATGTCCTGTGATGGCCATCCCCGCCGCCGAGGGGCTCTTGAACTCCCGGCCGTCCGCCAGACGGTAGCGTAGCTTCCCGCCTTCCCCCTCGACCACTTCGCAAGAGTGGCTCTGCTTGTGGTACCGACCCACCAGGTGGGTCCCAGGTTTCAGGTTTCTGTTTTCGATTGGCATTTCGCACCTCCTTAATACTTACTGATGCATACATCACTCTGAAAGCCTGGTAAGTCAAGCGGTCAGGCTGGCTTTTTGAGCCTTTTTCTTTGATTATTCCGGCCAGTGCAACACCATCTGGCAATAGTGTCTGTTCCATCACTCTTTCCCCTCCTCCGAGCGCCGGGCTTTTTCTCCGGTGAAGGCCTCCCAGCGCATTCTCGTAATGTCCACGTAGAGGGGTTTAAGCTCCATTCCGAAGCAGGCTCTTCCCGCCTTCTCGCAGGCAATCAGGGTACTGCCTGACCCCAGGAACAGGTCGAGAACCCTGTCCCCCGGCTCACTGCTGTTTTGGATAGCCCTTTCCATGAGAGCCAGTGGTTTCATGGTAGGGTGCAGGGGGTTTGAGGTCGGCTTCTCCACGTGCCACACATCGCCCTGGTCCCGGTCGCCGCACCAGTGGTGTTTGGCTCCCTCCCTCCAGCCGTAGAGAATTGGCTCGTATTGCCTCTGGTAGTCTGAGCGCCCCATCGTAAAGGTGCTCTTGGCCCAGATGATGAAGGTCGACCAGTGCCCTCCCGCCGAGACAAAGGCCCTCTGCAGGGTGTGCAGTTCGGAAGAGGACATGCAAATATAGACGGCGCCGTCGGTGAAATCCAGGATATTGCGGCAGGCCTTCTCCAGGAAGGGCTCGAACTCTGAGCCCAGGTTATCGTTAGCTACCGTGCGTCTGCCTCTCTGAGGTGCCCCGCCGTGGTTCCCGTAGTCCACGTTGTACGGCGGGTCCGTGAATGCCATCGCTGCCCGGGACTGCCCCATCAGGCGTTGTACCGCCTCACCGTCGGCCGAATCGTCGCATACGAGCCTGTGGTCGCCCAACAGCCATATGTCGCCCTGTTTGGCCACAGGGGCGCTCTGGGCGGCTTTGATAGCCTCCTCTAGATCAAAGTTCTCCACCCGTTCCCGTTTCTCCCTGGCTTGCAAGCTTTTCAGGAGCTCCTTCAGTTCGTCCTCTCCGAAGCCCGACAACGTGAGGTCCAGTTCCGGTACCTCATTCAGTTCACTCAAGAGTCTGGCCAGAAGTTCCTGGTCGAAAGAGCCGGATATCTTGTTCAGGGCGATATTCAGCAGGCGTGCTTGCTCTAGTGACAGGTCCACGAACACCACTGGGACTGCCTTGTAGCCCAGGCGGCGTGCCGCGAGCAGCCGCTGGTGGCCGCCGATAACAGTGCGGTCTTCCTTGCGGACAATAATCGGATCTATCAGCCCGAACTCGCGGATGCTGCGGGTCAGGGCTTCCAACTCCTGGTCGCTGATGCGCCGGGGATTGGCCGGGTCGGGCTTTAGATTCCCGATCTCGATATACTCAATATGGATAGCAGTTTTGGATGATGTGTTCATTTTTAACCTCCTTTCTCGACCTCTCGGAGCAGTGCTTCCATGGGATCTATCTCTTCGTTTGGTCTCGGAGATCTCATACGGGCGCGGCTGGTTGGCGTCATACCCAGCTTAGCGGCAGGTGTATTTACTTCCTGATAGTCCAACTGTAGCCGCATTTCTCTTTTCACTCGTTTCTCTCTTGCGCCATCTCACAGGGCGGACACTGTTCTCTTGCGTAATTTCGCAGGGCCGGTCACACGGCCATCCCATTTATTCCTTCTTCGCTCGGGCACGGTATCTGCAGTGGCACCACGGCCACGTAGTTTGCCTGGTTCGAGACTATCGGTGGGAGCCTGCTTGAGATCGGGCTTGAAGTCAATGGTAGCCGTGCCCATGCCATCTCTGAATTCGTTGAGTGGACCTGCCGCAGAGGTAAGCTTTTTCAAATAGCGTTCGCAGGTAACAGGATTACAGCCGGCTATCTGGGCCCCGGAGTAAATGGCTTCGCTCTTCGGCATCGGCAGGTTCTGTAAGAGCCATTCGGTGAATACCGGTTCAAACATGCTGTTGGCTTTCATTTCCACACTGCCAGACCGGTATTCCAACGTGTCCTTGGCCACCTTGGTGCTTATGCTTCCATACCTTCTCTCTCTCACACACACATTTTTAGCACTATGCCATCGGATGGTGCGGAGCTTCTTGGCCACCGGCACGGAACGGAGTTGCAAGTTATGTGTCTGGCAAAGAAGATGAAGATTATCGGGCT
The DNA here is from genome assembly GCA_964587415.1 of uncultured Dehalococcoidales bacterium. GTDB lineage: Bacteria > Chloroflexota > Dehalococcoidia > Dehalococcoidales > BS750m-G39 > E44-bin88. The sequence goes on from CAZPLG010000008.1 coordinate 3,511, forward strand.
CCCAGTTGGAGGGGTTGTTGTCGGCGTGGTCTATCTGCAGCTTCACCTTCCCAGGGCCGCGCTTGCAAATAAGGCAGTATTCACCGTCGCGGCTGGCGATAAAGCCATAGGCCATGCGGTGCTGGTTGATCTGGAAGCGATTGGCCATACTAGCTCCTTCCCCCTTTACCTATTTGGAGCCGGAAAAAGCCTGGAGCTCCGTGGCGGTGAAGGAGTTCTTTGTAGACCCCCGGGTTGGCCAGCACTAAACTGCAAATGTTCAAAAAGCGAGGGATGTCCGGTAAGTGGAGTGAGCGTGCAATTAATACCATCGCACCCTCACTATTGAGGTGGCGTCGAGAAAATAGGACTTGTCTATTCTCAGGAGTGTTTTGGAGTTATGAGGTTTAGTGCCTCCCCCGTCTCCACCAGAAAAATTAAGGCGCTGGCTTTATAGCCGGCGCCTTTATTTATCTGACTAGCCCGGTCAATAACCGTGCCTCAATCCTCCCGCCAGTTCCAGTCCATTCCCCCTTTGAAGAAGCCGGCGTTCATTTCGTTGCTGATAAAGAGGTTGGCATCGGGGAAGCGTTTTACCATGGCGTAATAAAAACCGGCAACATCGTTCGTTTCGGCCAGTACCTCATCGGTAGCGATAACATAATCCCTGGTGAAACTCAACGAACTGGAGTCGAAGGGCATCCCCGGTTTCTGATGGCCGGGAATGATTACCTCGGCGCCCAGTTTCTCCAATCGCTCAATATCGGCTACCCATTGCTTACGTTCTTCGGCGGTGACCTCGCAGGTAAAGGGGTGCGCCTGGTTGAAGAGGACGTCGCTGCCGTAGAGGGTCTTTATGGAGGGTATCCAGACCGCCGTGTTGTATTTCATGTCCCCCATCACCTTGGGAATAATCTCGATGCGTTGTCCTTCCAGTTCGAAATAGTTATCAGCAAGGGGCTCGATTTTAGCCGTTTTTCTGGGTACGTTGATGGGGCCGATCACTTTTTTCCAGTGTTCGACCTTGCCGAAGAACTGCTTGTTGATGATGTGGGCTTCTGAGGGAAGGGCGACAATACGGGCTTCAGGGAAGGCCTCGGCAATTGTGCCCAGCCCAAAGTAGTGGTCGGGATGGGCATGAGTAATATAAATCGTTTTCAGGTATTTGCCCGTTTCCAGTATTTCGGCGATAACCCGGTGGGCATTCGACAATGTCCACTGGGCATCAAGAAGAACGGCATCGGTCTTCCCAGTCACGATTACGGAGGCGACTTCGAAGCCGCTTTCATCGCTGAAAAAGGTTTTTGTGGTCAGTGCGTTCGGCCCGTGTGTGTTGTATCTAATCTCCATAGTATAGCCTCCAAACAACTTTTTGTTTAGTTTATCAAGCAGTGTTCCCAATTGCAAAAAGGTTTCATTAGTTTTCCGGAATCTACGAACTTACCGGGGGGAATAAGGCTAACCTTTTCCTTCAATCTGCGTTATAGTGGGTAGAGATAGCGGTGGTATTGACAGCTGGCACCTAAAGTGCTATAGGGTGAGGCGGGTGGGAATAGATAAAACTGGGGAGGGGTAAAAACTGCAAAAACTCTCCGTTATCGTGCCTGAAAAGACTTGTGATTATCGGGCGGCAAGAGTAAAATATATTCCAGAAAAGCCATCAAGGGGGGTTATTGTTCCGGGTTGAAGTCTCAGTAAAGCCTGACCTTCCCGACCCTCGTGGGGAAGCACTTAAAGCCGATATCCGTGACCTCGGCATTGACAGCGTCCAGCAAGTGAGGGTCAGCGATGTCTATCTGCTGGAAGGGAAACTAACCCCAAAAGAACTGGAACTAATCTGCTCTCAACTACTTGCCGACTCCATCGTAGAACGATATGCCATAGGAGAGTCTCCCCTCATTGCCCCGCAGGAAGCCCGTGCCGTTGAAGTTGCCTATAATCCCGGCGTGATGGACCCCGTTGAAGAGAGCGTGAGCAAGGGCATCCGCGACCTGGGGGTAAAAAGTCTCAAGTCGGTAAAGACGGCCAAGCGTTATTATCTCTGGGGTACGCTCTCCAACGGCGATATCGAGCTTATCGCCAATAAACTTTTGGTCAACAGCGTCATTCAGCACGTGGTCACCGACGGCGAAAAAGCGTCGCTGCCGCCCGCCGACTACCAGTTCTCCCGCAAAGAGGTCGAGCTGCTCACACTCGATGACGATGGATTAGTCAAGCTGGGGCGGGAGCAGCTGGAACTTAACCTGAACGAGATGAAGCAGATTCAGGGCTACTTCTCCAAACTGGGGCGGAATCCCACCGATGTCGAGCTGGAAACGCTGGCGCAGACTTGGTCGGAGCACTGTAAGCACAAGACCTTCAACTCCCGCATCAAACTGGGGGATGAAGTTATCGATAACCTGCTCAAGAGCACCATCATGAGGGTGACCCGTGAGCTGGACAAGCCCTGGTGCCTTTCCACCTTCAAGGATAACTCGGGGGTCATCGATTTCGACGGGCGCTACGCCCTCTGTTTTAAGGTCGAGACGCATAATCACCCCTCCGCTATAGAGCCCTACGGTGGGGCTTCGACGGGGCTGGGTGGGGTGATCCGCGACCCGCTGGGCACGGGGCTGGGCTCTAAGCCCATAGCCAGCACCGATGTCTTTTGCTTCGCTCCGCCCGATTTTCCCCATAATAAGCTGCCCGCGGGGGTGCTTCATCCCCGCCGTATTCTCAAAGGGGTGCGGGCGGGTGTCGCCGACTACGGCAACCGTTTGGGCATTCCCACCATCAACGGCGCTATCCTTTTCGACGAGCGCTATCTGGGCAACCCCATCGTCCTCTGCGGCACGGTAGGGCTTATGCCTAAAGAGGCGGCCCAAATGGGACGCCAGAAGCCCGGCGACCTGGTGGTGGTGGTGGGGGGAAAGACGGGCCGGGACGGCATTCACGGCGTTACCTTCGCCTCGGCGCTGCTCACCGGGGAATCGGAAGAGGTCTCGGCGAGCTCGGTGCAGATAGGCGACCCCATTACCGAGAAAAAGATGATAGACGTACTGCTCCGAGCCAGGGACAGGGGGCTTTACCGCCGCATCACCGACTGCGGCGGGGGTGGGCTTTCCTCGGCGGTGGGCGAAATGGCGGAGGAGACGGGCGTACGTGTTGACCTGGAAAAGGTGCCCCTGAAATACTCCGGGCTTTCTTATAGAGAAATATGGCTCTCCGAATCGCAGGAGAGGATGCTGCTGGCGGTGCCGCCGGAATCGGTTCAAGAGCTAATTTCGCTCTTCGCCAGCGAGGATGTGGAGGCTACCGTCATCGGCCAGTTCACCGATGATAAGAAACTCAGGCTTTTCTATCAAAACAACGCGGTGGGTGACCTGGAGATGCAATTTTTGCACCACGGGCTGCCGCAGCTGGAAAGGGAGGCGGCCTGGGAGCTGCCGCGCTATGACGAACTCAGCTTTGACTCCCCGCCGGACTTAAGCGATGACCTGAAGAAAATCCTCGGCGCCTGGAACGTTTGCAGCAAGGAGTGGGTCATCCGCCAGTACGACCACGAAGTGCAGGGGGGCAGCGTGCTCAAGCCCCTGGTGGGCATTGAGAACGACGGGCCCGGCGACGCGGCTATTATCCGGCCGGTGCTCGATTCCGATATGGGGGTGATTATCGCCAACGGCATCAATCCCCGCTACGGCGACATCGACCCCTACTGGATGGCAGCTTCGGCGGTGGACGAGGCCTTGAGGCAGATTATCGCCGTCGGCGGCAGCCTGAAAAGGGTGGCGTTACTGGACAACTTCAACTGGGGTAATCCCGAAAAGCCCGACCGCCTCGGCGGGCTGGTGCGGGCGGCGCAGGGCTGCTACCACGCCGCGCTGGATTATGGGACGCCCTTTATCTCGGGCAAGGACAGCCTCTATAACGAATACGAGACGGAAAAGGAGAGCATCTGTATTCCCCACACCCTGCTCATCTCAGCGATGGCGGTAATGAAAGACGTCTCTAGATCCGTGTCTATGGACGCTAAAAAGGCGGGTGACCTTCTCTATATCGTGGGCATGACCTATAACGAAATGGGCGGCTCGCACTATTACGCCGTCCGCGGCGCGATGGGCAACCGCGTGCCCCAGGTCAACCCCAAGCGGGGCAAGAAGCTGATGGACAGTCTCAGTGCGGTTATGGATAAAGGCCTGGTAAAAGCCTGCCACGACCTGAGCGAGGGGGGAATCGGGGTGGCGGCGGCGGAGATGGGCTTTGCCGGTGGCTTGGGCATAACGCTCGACCTGAATAAAGTACCTCTGGGCGAACTGATTACCCGCAACGATACTATCCTCTTTTCCGAGTCCAACACCCGCTTCCTGGTCGAGGTAACGCCTGAGGATACCAAACGCTTCGAGGAGGCGATGGGTGAAACGGTCTGCGCTCATATCGGGGAGTTTACCGAGGACGATAGACTGCAAGTTTACGGCATCAATGGAGAGAAGGTGGTTTCCACTCCTTTAGCTGAATTAAAAGAAGCCTGGCAGAAGCCGCTGCGCTGGTGAAAATATGACTGAGGTAAAAACCTTAATCTTAAGAGCGCCGGGGACGAACTGTGACGAGGAGACGACCTTCGCCTTCGAGCAGGCGGGGGCAGATGTAAGCTCGGCGCACGTCAACGAGCTGGTCAGAAGGGATAAGCGTATCGCTGACTACCAGATACTGGTTATTCCCGGCGGCTTTACCTACGGCGATGATATTTCAGCGGGCAAAATCTTGGCTAACGAGCTTAAGCTGAAGCTGGGCGAGGACATCCAGAAGTTCGTGGGGGGTGGGGGATTGATATTGGGGATTTGCAACGGCTTCCAGGTCTTAGTCAAAGCGGGCATTTTGCCCCAATCATCCGACGCCAGCCAGAAGCTGACGCTGGCCGGCAACGACTCAAGCCGCTTCGAGTGCCGCTGGGTATATTTGAGCGTTGATAAGCAAAGCCCCTGCGTCTTCACCAAAGGTATAGAGGCGCTATACCTGCCCATAGCCCACGGCGAGGGCAAGGTGATGGCCGAGGCGAAAGCGCTGAAAGATTTAAACGTGGTGCTGCGCTACGCCGATAAAGAGGGCAATGTCAGCGCCGACTATCCCTATAACCCCAACGGCTCGGCGGACAGTATCGCCGGAATATGCGACAGCTCGGGGCGTATCTTCGCCCTTATGCCCCACCCCGAAAGGTTCCTGCGCTGGACGCAGCACCCGCGCTGGGTGAGGGAGGCCAACCGGGAGTGGGGGGACGGCTTCGGTATCTTCCGCAACGCCGTGGAGTGGGTCCGGAGTGCCTGAAAAGACCTATCTTGCCTCCTGGAGCGGGGGCAAGGACAGCTGCTTCGCCGGCTACCGGGCGCTGGCTCAGGGCTATAAAATCTCTCGTCTGGTCAACTTTATCTCCCAGCAGTACCAGCGGGTGAGCTTTCACGGCACGGAAAAGCGGATGATTCAGCTGCAGAGCCAGGCTATCGGCATCCCCGTCTTGCAGAAGGAGACAACCGCCGACGGCTACGAGCAGGAGTTCAAGGAAGCCGTTCGAACTCTGCTTCCCGAAGGCATAAAGGGGATGGTCTTCGGCGACATCTACCTTGACGAGCATAAAGAATGGGTGGAGAGGGTCTGTGCTGACTTGGGCATCGAAGCCATCGAGCCGCTCTGGGGCAAGAGCACGGAAAGCATTCTCACCGGTTTTATCGACGCTGGCTTCGAAGCCGTTGTCGTCGGTGCCAAAGCCGAGTTGATTGAGGAAGAGTGGTTGGGGAGGGGGGTGGACAGGGATTTTATGAACTATCTCAAGTCCAGGAATATCGACCTCTGCGGGGAGAACGGGGAGTACCATACGCTGGTGGTCAACGGCCCCTTGTTCAAGCGGCGGATAGAGATAACCGAAAGCCGCACCATCAAGCGGGACGGCTACTGGTTCCTGGACACCGTTAACTACCACCTCGTCTGATATCATTCACCCATAGACAGCAGGGCGAAATTTGACAGGAGCGTTATATCGCCTGTAATATAACAGAGGCCAGTTAAGAGAGAAAAAATGAGCGATATACCGAGGTTCAGGCCGAAGAAGACGGAGCACTTTTCCCGCCACCCCGCCCCGGGGCGCCAGGTAAGGGGCCGGATATGGCTGGAGAAGGACGGTGAGCTCTATATGGGGTGGGGAAGGGTCATGCTGCTGGAGAGAATCGACAAGTACGGCTCGATCTCTGCCGCCGCCCGCTCTATGAAGCTGGGCTACCGAAACGCCTGGCTCTGGATTGATTCGGCCAACCGCCTGGCGCCTTCGCCTTTGGTAGAGAAGACCACCGGTGGGGCGGGGGGAGGCTACGCCCGCCTGACCGACGAGGGGCGTAAGGTGGTTAAGGAATACAAGCAATTGCATGCCAGGTTCGAAGACTTTATCGGGCAGGTCGCCTGATTGTTTTGTCAGACTCTATATCCGAGTTGACCTAGAAAGCTAAAGAATGCGAAAACTAATTCCACTACTCCTGGCCGGGTTATTGTTTCTGGTTCCAATTGGGGGGTGTGGTGGACAGGAAGAAGCGCCCATCGGTATGGCGGTGGAGTTTATGGACCACGCCGCCTGTGCCTATATTGCCCAGGACATGGGCTGGTACGAGGAGGAAGGGCTGGAGCTGACCGCCTACGATAGCTATGTCACCGGCATGGCTCTGGCGGCGGCGCTGGGGCGGGACGAGGTCGGCGTCGCCTATCTATGCCTGATTCCGGCGATAAACGTCTACGCCAACGCCGGGGTGCCCATAAAAATCGTGGCCGGGACGCATAAGTACGGCTACGGGCTGGTGGTCAATCCCGATAAGGTGCAAACGGTCTACGACCTGGAAGACCCCGATATCCGCATCGGCTGTGTGCGGGAAGGCGGCGCCGTTGACGTGCTTTTGCACAAGACGATGGATGAATACGGACTGGATGAAACTAAGGTGATAGATAATATCCAGCGCATGAACCCGCCCAAGATAGTCCTCTCGATAGGGACGGGGCAGCTCGATGCCGCCTTTCTCCCCGAACAGTGGGCGACCATGGCCGAGGACTTCGGCTTCGAGATGCTGCTCTCAAGCCAGGACGTCTGGCCCGATATGCAGGGCAGCGTGCTGGTGGTCAAACAGGACTTACTGGATAACCACCCCGAGGTCGTGGAAAAACTGGTGAGGGTATCGCAGCGGGCGACCGACTGGGCTAACGGGCATATGCCGGAAGCCGCCGAGGTTATGGCGCGGCAGCTGCAGATGGCCGGCGGCGACATACTGCCCGAGGCGCTGGGCGACAGTAACGGCAGCCTGGAGATTACCGCCGAGGCTTTACTGCGCTCCATGGAGAGGCTGGACTATACCCTGAGCATTGACCCGCAGGTCGTCCAGCAGACCATAGACTACCTGTATGAGCTGGGCTATATAACCAGCAGCTTCGATGCCAGCGAAATTCTTGATTTAAGGTTTATAGATGCTGAATAGCCTCAAAAAGCTGAAGCCGGGGTGGGGCATAGTCCCCGTGCTGATATTTCTGGCGCTCTGGGAGATTATCGCCCGACTAAACCTGACCCCGGGGCAATTCAGCTTTCCGCCATTTTCCACGGTGATGGTGGAGTTCTATAATCTGGCTGCCAGCGGCGTGCTGGGGGATAACTTCTTCGCCAGCTTAACCAGGGTGCTCATCGGCTTCTGCGCCGGCTCTATCGCCGGACTGGTGGTGGGCACGGCCATGGGCTGGATGGAAAAGCTGGATAAGGCGCTGCACCCCATCGTCAGCCTGCTCTATCCCATACCCGCCCTGGGCTGGCTGCCCCTGCTCATGCTCTGGATAGGCATCAACGAGATGCTGCCCATCACCATTATCTTTATCTGCTCCTTCTTCCCCGTCCTCTATAACACCGTCACCGGCATCAGGAACGTGGATAAAGACTATATAAGGGTGGCGCGGACGCTGGGGGCTTCCGATTTTAAGATTCTGACCACGGTGGTCTTGCCTTTAGCCCTGCCCAACATTTTTACGGGGTTCCGGCTGGAGGCGGGGATGGCCTGGAGGGTTATAATCGCCGCCGAGATGGTGGCTATTCCCACCGGCATCGGCGCCCTGATGATGAAGGCGGAGAGCCTGATTCGCATCGACATTATCATCGTCTGTCTAATAGTTTTAGCCGTGATGTGCCTTTCCTTCGAGAAGTTTTTCGAGTTCCTGGAAGCCAAGATGACCGCCAGGTGGAGGTAGCATGCCCTCAATAAAGCTGGAAAAAATATGTAAATATATCTGCCGCGATGTCGAGCTGGAGATAAGCGACCGGGAGTTGCTGGTGCTGCTGGGGCCGAGTGGGGCGGGCAAGACCACGCTGCTCAACATTATCGCCGGACTGACCGATTATCAAGGCTCGGTGCTCTTCGACAGCCAGCGGGTGGATAAGCTGCCCGCCAGCAAGCGTGAAGTGGGCTACCTTTTCCAGGACTTATTCTTATTCCCGCACCTTGATGTTTCGGCTAACATCGCCTACGGCCTGAAAGCCCGCCGACAGCCTCATGACGGTATTGAGGATAGGGTGGCGGAGCTGCTGCACCTTATGAAAATAAGCCACCTCGCCGAGCGTTACCCCAGGCACCTGAGCGGCGGCGAGAAGCAGCGGGTGGCTCTGGCGCGGGCGCTGGCCCTTTCGCCGCGGGTCTTGCTCCTCGACGAGCCCTTGAGCAGCCTCGACGCCCAGACAGCCAAATACCTGAGAACGGAGCTGAAGCAGCTCCAGCGGAAGCTGGGCATCACCACCATCTACGTCACCCACGACCTGGCCGAAGCCGAGGAAATGGCCGACCGCATCGCCGTTATCCAGGAAGGCCAATTGCAGCAGATGGGTAAGCCGGAGGATGTCTTTTTCTCCCCGATAAACGAAGCCGTTTCCGACTTTATCGGCGCCCCCAACATACTGCACTGCGACCGCTGCCAGAGCCTGGGGCAGGGGGTGATGGAGGCCGACTGCGGCACTATGAACATCATCCTCCCCGACGACGGCAATCCCGTCCGGCGCATCGCCCTCTTTCCCCGCGATATATATGTTTCCGAGACCATACCCCCGGGTCCGGCGGTGAACCGATTTCAGGGGGTGCTCACCGACGTCAAGCCCCTCGGCGACGCCGTCAGGCTTGAGGTCAGCGTGGGCGAGCAAAAGCTGCTGGCGGAGGTGCCTCACCATATCTTTGAGGATATGGACTTGCGCGTGGGCAAAGAGGTCTTCCTGATACTGAAGCTGCGGCGAATCAAGGTCTATTAGCCAGGCTAAAAGGGTTTGCTTTAGATAGCCAATTCAAGTATAATTCCTGTTAATACCTCTTAACAACTTGCGTGTAGTCACCTAAGTAGTTACCTAAGTATAAAAATTTGCAATATTAGCCATATCTAGCTATAATTTTTATGCGGAAAGGGGGAAGTATGGCTAAACCTAAGGTCGCTTTTTACTGGTGTGCTTCCTGTGGCGGCTGTGAGGAGACGGTGGTTGACCTTAACGAGGATATTCTAAAGGTGGCGGACGCGGTGGATATCGTCCTCTGGCCGGTGGCGCTGGACTTCAAGCGTAAAGACATCGAAGCCATGAAGGACGGCGAAATCGCGGTGAGCTTTATCAACGGCGCGGTGAGGTTGGGGGAACAGGAAGAGATGGTAAAGCTGCTGAGGAAAAAATCCGGTCTGGTGGTTGCCTTCGGCGCCTGCGCCCACCTGGGCGGGATTCCGGGGCTGGGGAACTTCTACGACCGGGAGTCTATCTTCAACCGGGTGTATAAAGAAGTCCCCACCGTGGATAACCCCAAGGGGATTTTCCCTCAGCAGAAGACCAAGGTTAAAGAGGGCGAGCTTACCCTGCCCGAGTTCTACGACACGGTTAAGACATTAGATCAGACCATTGACGTTGATTATTACCTTCCCGGCTGTCCGCCGCCCCCCGACCTGATTATGGCGGCGGTACAGGCCATTCTTAAAGGGGAGTTGCCGGAAAAGGGAGCGGTGCTGGCGCCCAACAAGGCGCTCTGCGACACCTGCCCCAGAGCCGAGAGTAAACCCGATAAACTATCCATTACCGAGGTGAAAAGGCCCTGGCAGATAAAGATGGACCCCGAGTTGTGCTTCTTAGCGCAGGGGATAATCTGCATGGGGCCAGCTACACGCACCGGCTGTGGTGAGACCTGCATCCGGGCCAACCAGCCCTGCCGGGGTTGCTTCGGGCCGATAGACGGCGTGGTCGACCAGGGGGCGAAAGCCCTTTCCATGGTCGCCTCTATACTGGGGCTGGATGGGGAGCAGGATATGAGCGAGGAAGAGGTCAAAAAACTAATCGACAGCATTGCCGACCCGGCGGGAACGGTCTATCGCTTCGGCCTGGCGGCTTCCCTGCTGAGAAGAAAGAGAATGGAGTAGGAGGCCGTAGTGAGAAAGATAACCATAGACCCCATAACCAGGCTTGAGGGACACGGCAAGATAGAGATATTCCTCGATGATAAGGGTAACTGTGAGAGGGCTACTCTCCAGATTCCCGAGCTGAGAGGTTTTGAGAAGTTCTCCGAGGGCAGAGCCGCCGAGGAGATGCCCCGAATCACCACCATGATATGCGGCGTTTGCCCTACCGCTCACCACATGGCGTCAGCCAAAGCCCTGGACGACCTCTTCAAGGTCGAGCCGACATCGGCGGCTAAGAAGATAAGGGAGTTGATGTACAACGCCTTCACCGCCGAAGACCACATACTGCACTTCGTCTTCCTGGGCGGTCCCGACTTCATCGTGGGGCCTTCAGCGCCTGCCGCCGAGAGAAACGTGCTGGGCGTTATCGGCAAGGTTGGGCTGGAGGTGGGGGGTAAGGTCATCGAGATGCGCAAGCGGATGCGGCAGGTAATGAGGATAATCGGCGGCAAGCCGGTTATGCCCAGCTGCGCCCTGCCCGGAGGGGTATCCCGCAAGATTGACGAGGACGAGCGCAAGACTATCATCGAAGCCGGCGAATACGGCGTCGAGTTCTGCCAGGTCGCCCTTCAGCTTTTCGATGATGTGGTGCTCAAAAATAAAGAATACGTTGACCTGGTCACCGGCGATGTCTACGCCCATAAGACCTACTACATGGGGCTGGTGGACGATAAGAACAAGGTCAACTTCTACGACGGCCAGATAAGGGTGGTCGACCCCGCGGGTAAGGAGTTCGCCAAGTTCAAGGCTCAGGACTACCTCGACCACATCCAGGAGCACGTCGAGCCCTGGACCTACGTTCGGTTCTCCTTCCTCAAGAAGGTGGGCTGGAAGGGCTTTGTCGACGGCAAGGAGAGCGGCGTTTTCCGCGTGGCTCCCTTAGCCAGGCTGAACGCCTCCGACGGGATGGCCACGCCGCTAGCCCAGGAAGCCTACGAGAAGATGTACGAAGTCCTGGGCGGCAAGCCGGTGCACAGCACGCTGGCTTTCCACTGGGCGCGCCTGGTGGAAGCGCTTTACGCTGCGGAAAGAGTGCGGGAGCTGGCTAAAGACCCCGAGATTACCTCGGACGATATCGTTAACCTGCCTACCGAGACCCCCAAGGAGGGGGTGGGGGTGGTGGAAGCCCCCAGGGGCACCCTTATCCACCACTACCAGACCGACGATAACGGGATTATAACCAAGGCCAACCTGATAGTAGCCACCCAGAATAACTCGGCGGCAATCAACATGTCAGTGGAGAAAGCAGCCAAGGCGCTGATACAGAAGGGGAATGTGCCCGAGGGCATTCTTAACATGATTGAGATGGCCTTCAGGGCTTACGACCCCTGCCATGCCTGCGCCACCCATTCCCTGCCGGGCCGGACGCCGCTTGAGGTTAGCGTCTATAACGCTGACGGTGAAATGATAAAGAAACTGGTAAACTAAAGAAGAAGGGAGGCAAGTCCATGCGTGAAAAGGTAGAACAAGCCTTAGCTAAGATAAAACCGGCTTTGCAAGCCGATGGCGGAGACGTTGAGCTGGTGGATGTGGAGGGTGGGGTGGTTAAGGTAAAGCTGACCGGCGCCTGCGCCGGCTGCCCGGTAGCCAGCATAACTCTGAAGCAGGGCATCGAGCGGATACTCAAAGAGGAGATAGCCGAGGTCAAGGAAGTAGTTGCCGTCTAAACGGCTTTTAAGGGGCTTAAATTATGCCGATATACGAATATGTTTGTGATAAGTGCCAGCTAAAATTCGAGTTGCTCAAGGCGATGAGCCAGTCGGGGGAGGATGCCCCCTGCCCGAAATGCGGCACCAGTGCTCGGCGAGCGCTTTCATCATTCGCCAGAAGCTCTAACGGTTCAGAGCTTTCAGGGAACGGAAGCTCTTGCAGCACTTGTAGCTCCGACACCTGTAGCTCCTGTTCTCTATAAACGTAAGGGAGAAATGAGAAAGCCGGATAAGCACTTTTCCTGCTACTCCTGCGGTACGGTCACCGAGTGTTCTCCCGGGGCGACGCCCTGCGAGGCGCTCCAGGGCTGGTTGACTGTCTCTTCCTGGGAGGGGCCGGGAGTGGTGGAGCACTATCACTTCTGCTCCTTTAGCTGCCTTGAGTCTTGGGCTGACGCTCAGGTGCCCAAAGTGCCCGAGGTGTTTCTGGATTCCTTTAAAGAAGATAAGAGTAAATAAATAGAGATGAAGACGCTGGTTCTGGGAATGGGTAACACCATTCTTACCGATGACGGGGTTGGCATCGAGATTGCCCACCGACTCAAGGAGAGGAAGCCTGAATTAGATGTGGTGGAGACCAGCGAGGCTGGAATCGCCCTCCTCGACTTTATCGTGGGCTACGATAAGCTCATCATCGTCGATTCGGTAAAGACGGAAGAAGGAGAGCCCGGAGAGTTATACAAGCTGGAGATGGGGGCGATGAAGCCCACCTCTCACCTGACTTCTTTGCACGGCGTGGATATCGCCACTGCTTTCGAGCTCGGGCAGAAGCTGGGCTATAAGATGCCCCAGCAGGTGAGTATATACGCCGTGGAGGTTAAGGATAACGTCTCCTTCGGTGAGGAGTGCACCGAGGAGGTGGGGGGGAAGATACCACTCATTACTGAGCAAATAATAGGGGAGGAAAAGCTGTGACAGAACAAGCTGTGAAGGAAAAAGCCGCGACGAAAAAAACTGTGACGGGGTTTAAGCCCAAGATTATTGTTTTCTGCTGCAACTGGTGTTCCTATGCCGGCGCCGATCTGGCGGGCACCTCCAGACTCAAGATTAACCCCAATTTCAGGGTAATCAGAACTATGTGCTCGGGCAGGGTGGAGCCTTCTTTTGTCTTCCACGCCTTTGCCAAGGGAGCCGACGGGGTGATGATAGCCGGCTGCCATCCTGGAGATTGCCATTACAGCAGCGGCAATTATAAGGCGAGACGCCGTATGATGCTGCTCAAGAAAACGCTTCCCCAGCTTGGGATAGAACCGGAGAGATTAAGGCTGGAATGGATCTCCGCCTCCGAAGGAACTAAATTCCAGCGCCAGATTAACGAGTTCGTCGACGAGGTCACAGCGCTGGGTCCCCTCCGTAATCACAATTAATCGGTCCTCCCCCTAAAGGCAGACATGCTGACCAAACTAGGGAGATTGGCGAGAATAAGCGTGCGTGGGGTGGTGCAGGGAGTCGGCTTCAGACCCTTTATCTACCGCTTAGCCCGGCAGCATGACCTTAAGGGCTGGGTGCGCAATACCTCGGGGAATGTGGAGATAGAGGTGGAGGGGGACGAGGCCAAGCTCAATCGTTTCCTCAAAGACATTGAGAGTCAAGCCCCGCCCGTGTCGCGCATCGAGAATATCGAAGTCAGCTTTGCCGCCCCCAAAGGCTACAGCGATTTCAGCATTAAAGCAAGCCTGAGCCGGGAGGGGCACTACCAGCTGGTTTCACCCGATATCGCCACCTGCCCCGACTGCAAAAAAGAGGTTTTTTCATCCGCAGACCGCCGTTACGGCTACGCTTTCACTAACTGCACCAACTGCGGGCCCAGGTTTACCATCATCGAAGATATCCCCTACGACCGTCCCAAGACGACCATGCGTTCGTTCAAGATGTGCCCGCTTTGTCAGCGGGAATACGACGACCCTCTGGACAGGCGCTTTCACGCTCAGCCCAATGCCTGCCCCGTCTGTGGGCCGAGTCTGGAATTGGTCGACAGCGAGGGCAAGCCTTTTGATTGCGCCGACGTCATCAAAAAAGCCAGCCGATTGCTCAAAGAGGGTAAGATTCTGGCGGTTAAGGGGCTGGGGGGTTTTCAGCTTGCCTGTGATGCTACGAGGGCTGATGCTGTTAACATACTAAGAAAAAGAAAGAAACGCCCGTCCAAACCCTTTGCGGTGATGATGGGCAATATACAAGAGATTGAAAAGCACTGCCTCGTCTCTAAAGAAGAGCGAGAGCTGCTCGAATCGCCCCAGGCGCCCATCGTGCTTTTACACTGGAAACAGGGCTCGGATATATCTAAAGCGATAGCTCCGGCTCTAAAATATCTGGGGGTGATGTTGCCCTATACGCCGTTACACCACCTGCTGCTCAAAGAGGTTGGGCTGCCTCTGGTGATGACCAGCGGTAACTTGAGCGAGGAGCCGATTGCTAAAGATAACGACGAGGCTTTGAGAAGATTAAAGGGCATCGCCGACTATTTCCTGCTCCATAACCGCGATATCTACGCCCGCTACGACGACAGCGTCTATATGGTCGAGGAGGGCGAGGCGCGGGCGCTGAGGCGGGCGCGGGGCTATGCCCCCTATCCCGTCTTTTTGCCCTTTAAGGCGAAGCAAATCCTTGCCTGCGGCGCCGAGGATAAGAATACCTTTTGCCTGACCAGGGACGAGCACGCCTTCCTGAGCCAGCACATCGGCGACATGGAGAACGAGGAAACCCTGGAGCATTTCGAGAATACCATCGAGCTTTACAAGAAATTGTTCCGGCTCGAGCCGGAGATTATCGCCTACGACATGCACCCCGAATACCTGGCTACTAAATACGCCCTGGAGTCAGGTGCTAAAGAAGGTCTAAAACTGGTTCCGGTGCAGCACCACCACGCCCATATCGTGAGCTGTATGATGGAGAATAATGTTCAGGAGCCGGTTATCGGTGTCGCTTTCGATGGTACGGGCTACGGTAGCGACGGCACTATCTGGGGCGGCGAATTCCTGCTGGCCGACTACAATGGTTTTAAGCGCGCGGGGCGCTTCGACTACGTGCCCCTGCCGGGTGGGGCGGTGGCAATACGAAAGCCCTACCGCATGGCTTTGAGCTATCTCTATACACTGCTCGGAGAAGACTTTGAATTAGACGGTCTGCCTTTGGGCGAAATAAATCCCGATGAGCTTTCGGTCATAAAGCGGCAGCTGAAAGGAAAGATAAACTCACCCTTGACCTCTAGCGCGGGACGGCTCTTCGACGCCGTATCGGCGCTGCTGGGGGTGAGGGGGGAGATAGACTATGAGGCGCAGGCGGCTATCGAGCTGGAGATGCTAGCCGCCGATGAGGCATCTGCGTCGGAGTCCTATCCCTTTGTTATTAATGATGAGGAGGGAACAGGTGTGGTGGGGTTAAGGGAGCTTTGGTCGGCTTTGGTGAGAGATGTTAAGGATAAGGTGCCACCCCCTGAAATATCGCTCAAGTTCCACCACACTGTGGCGGATATAACTGCCGAAATGTGCAAATCCATTGCTAAAGAGAGTAAGATAAGGCAGGTGGCTTTGAGCGGCGGGGTCTTTCAGAACAGGTTGCTGCTGAGGTTGACCACTGCTGCCTTACAGAAGGAAGGCTTCGATGTGCTCACCCACCGCCTGGTGCCGCCTAACGACGGCGGTGTATCATTAGGTCAGGCGGTGATTGCCAATTTTTATGAAGGAGAGGAGAGACTATGAAAAAGATGAAGATGGGTCCCCAGCCGATGCTCTGGGTGCACCCCACCACCCTGGTCGGGGCTGATGTCGAGGGTAAGCCCGACTTCGCCACAGTGGCCTGGACGGGCGTCGTTGCCGGCACACCGCCGGCCGTTGCCGTCGCCCTGCAGCACCCCCGCTACTCCCTCAAGGGTATCAGGCGTAACCTGACCTTCTCGGTCAACATTCCTTCCCGCGAAATGGTTAGGGAGACCGATTACTGCGGCATTATCTCCGGGGCTAAAACGGACAAGGTTGAGGACTGTAAGTTCAAGGTCTTCTACGGCGAGACGCCCGGTGCCCCGCTTATCGAGCAGTGCCCGATAAACCTGGAATGCGAGGTTCTGCACATTCTTAATATGGGGAGCCACGCCCTGGTCATCGGCAAGGTGGTGGAGACCCATGTCTCTGATGACTGCCTGACCGACGGCAAGCCTGATGTGACCAAGGTCAAGCCGTTCGCCTTTGTCCCCGGCAAGTACTATGCCATCGGCGATGCCTTCGCCGACGCCTTCAGCATTGGCAAGGAGATTAAAAAGGTCTGAGGAAAAGCCATGTGTCTGGCCATACCAGCCTTAATCACTTCAATAAATGATAAAGAGGCCGAGGTCGAAGTCGGCGGCATAAGCCGCCGCATCAGCCTCTGGCTTACCCCCGAAGCCAGGGTCGGGGACTACGTGCTGGTGCACACCGGCTACGCCATCAACGTCCTCGACCAGGAGCAGGCCGAAGAAACGTTAGAGATTCTGCGGGAAATAGCCGAGGGGGTGGAGGATTGAAGTATATCACCGAATTTCGGAGTTCGGAGCTGGGGGAGGGGCTTATCTCCCGTATTCAGCAACACTCTAAGACTCCCACCCGCTTTATGGAGTTCTGCGGGGGGCATACCGTGACTATTTTCAGGTACGGCATCCGCCAGCTCCTGCCGCCGACCATCGAGATGGTTTCGGGCCCGGGTTGCCCGATATGCGTCACCGCCAACGCCGACCTGGATAAGGCGATAGCTCTCTCGCAAGTCCCCGGAGTAATCATCGCCACCTTCGGCGATATGCTCAAAGTTCCCGGCAGCCGTTCCAGCTTGGAAAAAGCCAAGGCCGAGGGCGCCGAGGTGCAGACGGTCTATTCCACCATGGACGCCCTCGATATCGCCGAGGCTAACCGGGATAAGTCGGTGGTGTTTCTGGGTATCGGCTTCGAGACTACCGCCCCCACTATCGCCGCCTCCATACTCCAGGCGGAGGAACGGGGAATAAAGAACTACCACGTTCTTTCTTTACATAAAGTATGTCCACCGGTAATCAAAGCGCTGCTCGATTCGGGCGAGATGGAGCTGGGGGGGCTGGTCTGCCCCGGGCACGTCAGCTCCATTATCGGCTCGCACCCCTGGGAGTTTATCGCTCAAGAATACGGTATTCCCTGTGTCATCTCCGGCTTCGAGCCCCTCGATGTACTCCAGTGCGTGGAAATGCTGGTGGAGCAGGTGGAAAAGGGCGAGTCACGCGTTGAGATAGCCTATAAGCGGGGGGTGCGTCCTGAGGGTAACATTATGGCTTTGAAGCTGATGGAGCGGGTCTTCGAGCCTTCTCCCGCCCGCTGGCGGGGAATGGGGGAGATTGCCGGCAGCGGACTGAAGATTAGAAGCGAATACCAGCGCTTCGATGCCGAAGCTAACTTCGATATTAAAACGGCGCCTGCCGTCGAGCATAAGGGCTGTATCTGCGGCGAAGTACTGCGCGGCGTTAAGACACCCGCCGATTGTAAGCTCTTCGGTAAAGCCTGCACGCCCGAAAACCCGGTGGGGCCCTGCATGGTCTCCGCGGAGGGCAGCTGCTCGGCCTATTACCTCTATGGGGACGGCCATGGCGGATAAGGTTCTTCTGGCTCACGGCAGCGGCGGCAAGCTAGCCCACGACCTTGTCGAAAAGAGCTTCGTTAAGGCGCTGGCTAATCCGCTTTTGGACAAACTCGACGACTCCGCCGTCTTTGATATAAGCGGGAAGCTGGCTTTCACCACTGACAGCTACGTGGTCAGCCCTATCTTCTTTCCCGGTGGGGATATCGGCAAGCTGGCCGTCTGCGGGACGGTGAACGACCTGGCCACCAGCGGCGCCAAGCCGCTTTATTTAAGTCTTTCTTTCATTATCGAAGAAGGGCTTTCTTTCCGTGAACTTGAGAAAATCGTGGAGTCGGTGCGGGAGGCGTGTGGGGAGGCGGGGGTGAAAGTCGTCACCGGGGATACCAAGGTGGTAACGCGGGGCAGCGCCGATAGGCTGTTCATCAATACCGCCGGCGTTGGTGTAATACCGGAAGGCATTGATATCTCCGGAAGCAACGCCAGAGCTGGGGATAAGGTTATACTGAATGGGGCTATCGGCGACCATGGTATCGCCGTGGTCAGTAAGCGTGAGGGCTTGAGCTTTGCCACCAGGCTAAAGAGCGACTGCGCCCCGCTGGGCGGTTTAGTGGCCGATATGATAGCCGCCAGCCCCAGTATACACGCCCTGCGCGACCCGACCCGTGGCGGGCTGGCTTCGAGCCTTAACGAACTGGCTCAACAGTCTAAGGTGAGCATTAGAATCGAGGAGAAGAAAATCCCGATACGTGAGGAGGTCTTAGCCGCCTGCGAGATGCTCGGCTTCGACCCGCTCTATGTCGCCAACGAGGGCAAGATGATTGCCGTCGTTCCGCCCGAAGACGCTGATAAGGTCCTCAAAACTATCCGTCAAAACAAATACGGCAAGGACGCCGCCATCATCGGGGAGGTGGGGGCGGAAAACCCGGGGCGGGTGGTGATGAAAACCGTCCTTGGTTCTTCGCGCATCGTTGATATGTTGGTCGGGGACCTTTTGCCCCGGATTTGCTGATATGCACGAACTCAGTATAACCCAGAGTATGCTCGACCTCGTCCTGGAGCAGGCGAAAAAGGCCGGGGCTAGAGAGGTGGGCAAAATCAACCTGGTGCTGGGGGAGATGACGGGGGTGGTGGACAGAGCCGTCCGCTTTTACTTCGATTTCCTGAGCAAGGGAACGGCGGCGGAGGGGGCGACGCTTTCTTTCAAGGTGGTGCCGACCACAGCCCGCTGCCGAAACTGCGCTAAAGATTTTAAACTGGGGGAGTTCGATTGGACTTGTCCCCACTGTAAGGGTAATAATATAGAGATTGTCGGCGGCAAAGAACTGTTCGTCGAGAGTATCGAGGTGGAATAGATGGAAATCAAGATAGTTAAGGACATCATGGGCGCTAACGAGCAGATAGCGCAGAAGAACCGCCAGCTTTTTGACCGCAACCAGGTCTTCGTGGTCAACGTGATGGCTTCGCCGGGGGCGGGCAAGACCAGCCTTATCCTGGAGACCATCAAGAGGCTGAAGGGCAGGGTCAAGGTCGGCGTGGTCGAGGGCGACATCAGCTCCAGCCTGGACGCCGAAGCCATCGGCAAGGAGGGCGTTCCCGTCGTCCAGATAAATACGGGTGGGGAGTGCCACCTCGACGCCAATATGACTTCTACTGCTTTGGGCAGCCTGCCGCTGGGGGATATCAGGCTGCTGCTTATCGAGAACGTGGGCAACCTGGTCTGTCCCGCTGAGTTTAACCTGGGCGAGGACCTGAGAGTCCTTGTCTCCAGCACGCCCGAGGGCGACGACAAGCCCTTTAAGTACCCCCTGATGTTCCACGAGGCGGATGTCGTGCTCATCAATAAAATCGACCTGCTGCCCTACCTCAAGTTCGACGTCGATGCCTTCACCAAGACCATCAAGGGGATAAACCAGAAGGTGGAGATCTTCCCCCTCTCCTGCACCACTGGCGAGGGGGTCGACCGGTGGATTAGCTGGCTGCTGAGCCAGGTCAAGGGTTAAGCGTCCTAGGTGGTTGACGCTCTTTAATATCAGGTAGTATACTCACCTTTAGATTTTTAAGCCATAGATTGCGGGAGGTAATTGTAAATGGAAAAACAGTGGCAAGATATGACGCCGGCCGAAAAGCAGGAAGAGCTGTTTGAGCAGTGGCTTTCGCCCAAAGACCCCGAGGGGAACCCTCTTAAATTCCAGAGCCCCGCCGCCGAGAAGGCCTACAAGGAGAGGGCAACCAGGATCAAGGATGTTATTCAGTTAAAGAAAACGCCCGATAGGGTGCCGGCGTTGCCCATGCTCAGCTTTTTCCCGACCTACTACGCCGGCGTCAGCCCCCGTGAAGCCATGTACGACTACGATAAGCTGGCCAAGGCCAGCAAAAAATACATGCTGGACTTTGAGCCGGATGTGCACTCTGGCATCGGCATTGCCTCTTCGGGCAGAATCTTCGATATCCTCGACTACAAGCTCTACGCCTGGCCGGGCCACGGCGTTTCCCCCAATCACACCTACCAGTGCCTCGAGAAGGAATACATGATGGCCGACGAATACGACGCCCTGATTCAGGACCCTTCCTATTTCTTCACTGCCACCTACTTCCCGCGCATATTCGGCAATCTGCAGGGCTTCAAGATGCTGCCCAATCTGTCCACCATGCAGGAATTGCCCTTCGTCGGTCCCAATGTTATACCCTTCGGCCTGCCCCCCGTTCAGGAGGCCTACAAGGCCCTCTTCGAAGCCGGGGCTGAAGCCCTGAAGTGGGCGGGGGTGGTGGGTGCCTTCGGTAACGAGATGGCGGCGCTGGGCTTTCCCGGAGCCGCCGGTGGCTTTTCCAAGGTCCCCTTCGACGTAATCGGCGATACCCTGCGGGGCACCCGGGGGATAATGGTGGATATCTACCGCCAGCCCGACAAGGTATTGGAAGCCATGGAGGCGCTGACGCCCTTAATGATTAATATGGGGGTAGCGGCGACGAAGATGGCGGGCAACCCGATGGTGATGATACCGCTGCACAAGGGCGCCGACGGCTTCCTCTCCGACGAGCAGTTCAAGAAATTCTACTGGCCTCCCTTCAGGAAGGTCCTCATGGGGCTGATTGAGGAGGGGTGCATCCCGTTTTCTTTCGTGGAGGGGGGCTACAATACGCGCCTGGAGGTTATCCAAGACGTGCCCAAGGGCACTACCTTCTGGACCTTCGACACCACCGACATGGCCAAGGCTAAGAAGATACTCGGTGATGTTGCCTGCATCGGTGGTAATGTGCCCACCGACCTGCTGGCCGTGGGCACGCCCCAGCAGGTGAAGGACTACGTCAAGAATCTCATCGACACCTGCGCCCCGGGCGGCGGCTACGTGGTGGCTAACGGTGTTGCCGCCGACGATGTCAAGCCGGAAAACATGAAGATGATGATTGACTTCACCAAGGAGTACGGCGTCTACAAATAGCCGCTGGCTCTACGGAGACTATATTATAATTGAAAGGTGGCCCGGAGACATTTTCTCCGGGTTACTTTTTTGTTGACGCCTTCTCGGGCTTCTTTTCGTATATGGAGGTATGCGCCCCGGAGCTGTCGGCGCCCACATAGCTAAACCCGGTCTGCTCGCCGACACCGTTGGGGTCAAACGCTTTCTTGAGCTTACCGAACCATATATGGTAGTTAGATACGCGTTTTCCGACCACGTCGACCGGCAAGACGCCCATCGATGGCACCGCGAAGCAGCCGTCTAAAGCCCTCTTCCCCACCCTCTCCATCCATTTCTGCACGGCCGCCGACGATTTTTCGTCGTAGGGATTATAGCGGCAGAATATTTCGGAGTGTCCCAGGTGACCCTGCTCCTCCCCCCAGCCGAACTGCTGCCCGTCATCAGCTATTACCAGGCCCTTCTCTATCAGCTCCCTCTTCCATACAGCCGCTTCTTCCAGCCACTTCACGTGGTTATCGTATCTCTGGCCCTGCACCATCATCGAAGAGAACATGCCGCCGGCGCGGAAGGTCTCCCGGATGGAGGCACTGACCCTTGTGCACTGGAACAGAAGGGTGGCTTCGACATCGGGGTCTTCCACCGCCTTCAGCGACTGGCCGTTGGTTTCCTTTATGATTTGCGCTAGCACCTTCTTCTTGTAGGCGAAGTCCTCGTCGTAGTTGCCGGCGATTATGACCATGAAGCCGGGCCCCTGTACCTCTTTGGTGAATTTATCCAGGGTGGCAAAATCCTCTTCATTACTGGTCGTTATGTTGGAAGATACCATTGAGGGACAAAAGCCCATGAGCTCGAAGGCTATCTCGCTTTCACCGATCTTGAGTTCGGCTTCAATCAACTTCTCGATTGACGGGAAGGAGAAATAGCGCACCATCATGTTCATTTCCGATGGTTTCTTACTCAGCGTGTAGCGGGGTGATAACCCTTCCAGCGGATATTCTGAGGGCCCCGGCCAGTGATAGACCTTGGTCGCCTGTTTGGTGATTACACCCCCGCCTCTGATTATGCCCCTCAAAGACGGCCCCGGCCCGTCGCCGCAGAACCACTCATCCGAAGCCGCCAGCGTGCCTACCCTGACTATCTCCCCTTCGTCGCTTACCCATTCCGTGGCCAGGTCGTTTCGGTCGCCGGTGCTCGTGGATAACCCCATATGCCCATGGCCGGACATGGCGATGGCGGTGCAGGTGGAGCCTGACCCCTTTACGTTACAAATCATGCCCCTCTTGAAGAGCTCGCCCTGCAGCTCCGCCGAGATTACGTAAGGCTCGACCACGGCGTACATGTTTTTCTCGTTGATTTCGATGATGCGGTTCA
>CAZPLG010000009.1:0-21343 GCA_964587415.1 uncultured Dehalococcoidales bacterium
CCACCTCGGTATCGGTCTGCATGGTGCAGTGATAGCCAAACTGCTCCAGGTAGCGGCGGTTTATCCCGTAGGAGGAAATCTCGCCGTTATGAATAACCGTCCAGTCCAGGATGGAGAAGGGGTGTGCCCCACCCCACCAGCCCGGTGTATTGGTGGGGAAACGCCCGTGCGCCGTCCAGAGGTAGCCCTGATACTGCTCCAGGCAGAAGTAATCAGCGATATCCTGGGGGTAGCCCACCCCCTTGAAGACGGCCATATCCTTGCCGCTGGAGAAGACGAAGCTGTCGCCCAATTTGGTATTGATGGTCATCACCCGGTCCACGATATAGTCGTCCTCGGCTAGTTCACCAAGCTGGCCCTGGTTTATGTCAAGAAAGTAACGCCGCACCAAAGGCGGGTCTGTAATCTGGGGAATCGATTGCGTCGGCACGTCTTCCTCGGCGACCAGACTGAAGTTCTCCTTGATAAACGCCTCGGTATCCCGCTGCCCTTTCGGGCTCAGGTACATGACATGGAAGGCGTACTGGTCGGTGTATGCGGGATAAAGCCCGTAGACGGCATAACCGCCGCCCAGCCCGTTACCGCGGTCGCGCATATTGGCCGTAGCCTTGATAACCCCCTCCCCCGAAAAGCGCCGTCCTGAGATATCCATGGCGCCGAATATAGAACAGGCGTCGATTACCTTATTATCGTTGTTGGGGTTATTTATCTCTCGGATGTTTCTCATCACTATTCTCCAACGCTTACCTCTGGCGTCGCCAATCGGGCACGCCAGATTTCCTCGGGCAGCGAAGCCAGTCCGAAGTCATCGGCAACCAGCTCTTGCTTGAAGCCGTCGACTTTCACCCTGTCCTTCATTAAATTATATATAATGCCCGATTTCTCGATATCTCCGGCAAAGACCAGCCCCGTAATCAGCCCGTCTTTGAGCATCACCTTCTTGTAGATGCCATCGCCTCGCTGGATAATGACCTCGTAGCTTTTATCGGGCGGTGTCACCATACCCGCCGAGACGATATTCACCCCGAAATACTTCAGGGAATTCATAGCCGTCCCGCCCTGGTATTCCGCCTTGGTACCGGCCATATTCTGTCCGGCAACCCTCCCCCCGACATAGGCGTTGGGCCAGACCGGGGTAACCCGGTTCTCATCGTAAACGAAGTCGTAGGCCTCGGCGATATCCCCGCAGGCATAGACGTCGGCCATCGATGTTTTCATACAGCGGTCGACGATTACGCCGCGGTTGGTCTTAACCTTAGTACCCGCCACCAGCTCCAGTCGCGGCGTAACGCCGATGGCGACGACGACCATATCGCAGTCAACAGTACGTCCATCGTCGAGAACGGCGCCATCGACAGCACCAGACGAATTCTTGTTTATCTTAGCCACGGTATGTCCGGTTATGATATCGACACCGGCATCAACTAGAGCCTTCGCTTCTAACTCTGCCGCCTCTTCGTCGAGGATAGTGTTCAATATCCAGTCCTTCATCTCGACAATAGTAACTTCCACCTCCCGCTTCACCAGCGCCTCGCTGGCGCTCACCCCGATAAGCCCGCCGCCGATAACCAGCGCCCGCGTCTCTCCCTTTCGCTTATTGAGGAACTTGTCGATGGCCTTGGCGTCGTCGAGCCTGGTGAAGGTGAAAACGCCTTTTCCATCGCCACCCTCCATCCTGGGCACTATAGGCGAGCCGCCCGTAGCCAGCAGCAGCTTTTGCCACTCCAGACTTCGCCCGCTTTCTAATTCCAGGCTATGCCCGCCGAAATCGACCCGCGCCACCTTCTTATCGAAGATGGTCTGGATATTATTCCCCTCGTAGAAATCGGGGGGACGGTAGAGCATTCTTTCCAGAGGTCGCCCCTCGAACAGGTGCTCCGATATAAGCGGGCGCGAGTAGGCGGGATAGGGCTCGTCGGAGACGATAGCCATCGTCCCCGCTTTATCCAGCTCGCGGATGGCTTCGGCGGCACCGATGCCCCCCGCCGAGTTGCCGATTATCAAGTACTTTATCTTGCCTGTTTTAGCCATTATCTCAACGCCATCCTGATGAAATTATCGTACACCTTCAACCCCACCTCCCCGCTTTTCTCCGGGTGAAACTGGGTGGCTATCAGGTTGTCTCTGGCGACAACGCTGCAAAAGGGCAGCCCGTACTCGGTTTCGCCCGCCACCAGCGCCTTATCTTCGGGCTCGACGTAATAGCTGTGCACAAAGTAGAAGTTGGCGCCGTCGGCTATACCCTCGAAGACGGGGTGCGCTATCTTCTGCTTGAGCTGGTTCCAGCCCATATGCGGGACTTTTAAGCCCGGGGGAAACTTGCGCACCTTACCGGGAATAACCCCCAGGCACTGGTGGTTGCCGCCCTCTTCGGTGTCGCTGAACAAGACCTGCATCCCGATGCAGACACCGAGGAAGGGCTTCCCCTCGGCAATAAACTGCCGGATAGGGCTGTCCAGCCCCTGCTGCCGCAGGTTGGCCATAGTGTCGGCCGCCGCCCCTACCCCCGGCAGTATAACCGCCCGTGCTTTGAGCACCTCGGCCGGGCTGGCGGTTACACTAGCCTCGTAGCCCAAACGGCTGACGGCATTGACCACGCTGCGCAGATTGCCCGCGCCATAATCGATTATAGTAATCATCCAGTCTCCTCTTATTTATGCCCCGGCGAGTCAGTTGGTCACGGTAACTTCCACCACGTTTTCACGGGCGATAGCTACCTCATCGCCGTTCCGGCGTACAAAGACGTGCATCAATCCCAGTATCTCGTACTGTCCGTTGGCTAGAGCGGTGGTGTCCCACCTCACCGGGAAGTTCGCCTGCTTGTCCATAGACTCGCCAATCTTAATCCAGGTGCCCGTGTTCTTCTGGCGGTAGTACCAGGGGTTGACCACCCGCAGGATAGGCCCCGTCAGGCCCAGCGCCTTTAACTCCTTGGCCAGCAGCTCCTCGTCGAACTCCTCCCGTAATAGAACGCTGCCCGAATACTTTTTCAATACTTCCGAAGGCACGATATAGTGCGGTCCCCAATTCTCTGACATGATACACCCCCTATTTATTATTTAGTTAGCCGGCTTTCAGACTGGTGCTGGTTTCCGGCTCCTCGACATAGACCAGTGCTTCGTTAGGGCAGTTAGCCACGCAAACGGGAATTTCCTCTCCCTGGCAAAGGTCGCACTTCAGCGCCTTCTTTTGCTCCTTGTCCTGCCTTATCGCCGCCAGCGGACAGACCAGCACGCAGGTCCAGCAGCCAATACATTTATCCTCGTCCACCGTCACCAGACGGCTTTCCGGGTCGCGACTGAGAGCACCGGTAAGACAGGCTTGAATGCAAGGCGCGTCCTCGCACTGCTGACAATGAACCGAAAGCGACACCACCCCCCTCTCATCCACCCGCAGGCGGGGCAAGGGCGGCGGCGACTCTTTCTTAAACGCCTTGACCAGGTCTGACGAGCGGGCGTGCTGCAGCTGGCAGTAAACCTCACAGAGCCGACAGCCGATACAGACCTCTTCCTTAACGTAAACCTTCTTCATATTAAACCCCTTAATTTACGGCAAGCGGCAACCGTTTGCCGCTTACATTACGCTACCATAATTTTGGCTGTCTGTCAAACTGTCTATTAATACACTAAAGCAGGCGGCAACAGTTTGTCAACTCCCCGTCCCTAGCTTTCAAAACGGGAACAAATCGTGCTATACTTTATAGGATTAGCTAAATAAAGCGCAAGGAGGAGGCAATCAACCTATGCCGGACTACGCAGCTTTAAAGGAAAAGGTGGACGAACTGGCGGCAAGAGAGTGGGATGAAAAAGCCATCGAGGCTAGAGTTAGAAAGCTGGCCAAGGATGGTATTCCCGAGAAGAAACTTGACCCGAAAGAGCTGCTGGCTAACAAAAAAGAAGTCCTCGACCGCGTTCAACGGAGGGCTGAGGAATATAACTTTATGCTCAAGAATTGCGCCCAGGGCACGGCACTGGCGCTCATGGAAGAGTTCGGCCTGGGCAATATGGAGATTCTTAAGGCTTTGACCCCATTTCCCGGCATCGGGGGTACCGGCGAGATATGCGGGGGTATATCCGGGAGTCTGATTACCTTCGGGCTCTTTTTCGGCAGCGATGACCCGTTGGACTATGAAGCGAAGGGCAAAACTATAAGGACTGCCCAAAAATTTATAGCCCTTTTCGAAGAGGCAGTGGGTTATAGGCATTGCGCTAAAATAATAGAAACAGTGACCATTGGACATAAGCTAAACCCCGGGGAGAGTGACGAGGCTATGGCGACCTTTGCCCAAGAGAAGGGTTTTGAGAAATGTGGCCTGCCCCCGGGAACAGGCGTCAGGCTGGCCGCAGGAATTATTATCGACAGCATGAAGAAATAAAGGCCTTTCCTTCCTGTCCCTTTTCCAGGTGCCCAGCTTGTCTATTTAAGCGATGAACCCATATAGCTACCCTAAAGCTGAACTACAGCCTAACCTGCAACTCAAAAAAACGACCAGGCACTGGTCACACTACCTGGTGGACTTCCCCACCGCCCACCCCACCCCCTACGAGTTGAACAACACCGTCCTGGGCGATTACTTCCAGCCGCGCGGCGCCGACAACGCCCCGCTGGTCGTCCTGCTGCCCGGTATCGGCGACCTGAGCGCAATCCCCTGCCGGATGCTGGCCAGGACCCTGGCTAACAAAGGCATGGCCAGCTTTGTCATCTACTCGGTGATGCACTCCCGACGTATGCCCGCCAGCGTCTTGAAACGCTTCCCCCACCTCACCTCCCAGGAATGGTTCGAAAGCCACGTGATATCGGTCATCGACCTGTTCCAGGTAATCGACTGGGCGGAAAGGCGCGCCGAGATAAACGCCGATAAGATAGCCGCCGTCGGCATGAGCTTCGGGGCTATCGTCTCGGCCATAGCCATGGGGCTGGATGAGCGCATCAAGGCGGCGGGGCTTATCGTCAGCGGGGGCAACAGCACCAAGATCGGCTGGGAAACCAGAGCCAGCGATTACAACAAGGGGCGCAAGCAGACCAAGGATGGATACCAGAAAACCCTGAACTCTTATATGAACTATCTGGCCGAGGTGGAAGAAAAAGGTCTGGAAAAGGTTACGCCCCCCCAGGAAAGCTTCTGGATAGACCCCATGACCTTCGCCCACCGCCTGCGCCAGCGTCCGGTGCTGATGATTAACGCCCTCTGGGACCTGGCTATCCCCAAAGAAGCCACCCTGGATTTCTGGAAAGCGGCGGGCAAACCGCCCATCTCCTGGCTACTCGCCACCCACCCCACCATCTGGCTGTGGTATCCCCTCATCCGCCGTAAAATCGTCCGTTTTCTTAAGTCCGCATTCGATATGCGGTGAGCGCCACCGAGCCGTTTTGCGGCGCACGTGGTAAAATGGATAGAGAGCTTTAGGTAAAGCATTTGTTAGTCGAACTGAGGGTCAAGAACCTGGGCATCATCGAGGACATAAACTGGAGGCTCGATGACGGACTGAATATCATTACCGGCGAAACCGGAGCCGGCAAGTCCCTGGTTATCGACGCCGTAGAGCTTCTATTGGCCGGCAAAGCCGACGAGGAAGTCATCCGCCACGGCACCGACCAGGCTCAAATCGAAGGGGTCTTTAGCCTCCTCCTCAAGGAAAATCTCGCCTCTCTCCAAGAACTGCTGGCGGAAAAAGAGCTAGCGGCTGACGAAGACACCCTGGTCATAGACTGCCAGCTCCGCCGAAAAAGCCCCGACATTATAAGGGTGAACGGCCACGCCGTACCCAAGGCGCTTTTGCGCCAGATAGGGAGTTTATTAGTCGATATCCACGGCCAGAGCGACCACCTTTCCCTCTTCGACAGCAGCTCTCACCTCGACTTTCTGGATTCTTATGCCCACACCCTGGAATTGCGCCAGGACTTCAACGCCAAAGCCAAAGAACTCAACAAGGTGGAACAGGAGCTCAAAGCCCTGGAAAAAGACGAGCAGGAGCGCGCCCGCCGCGAGGAATTCCTGCGCTTTCAACTTGAGGAGATAAGCCGCGCCCAGCTCAAAGAAGGCGAGGAGCCGGAGCTGGAAAGAGAGCGGGATATTCTCGCTTCCGCCGAGAAGCTGAAAGCCGTCTCTTACGAAGCCTACCGCGCCCTCTATGAGGAGGACGCCTCGAGCCAGGCAACGCCGGCACTGGATAAGCTCAACGAAGCCGCCCTGGCGATAAAAAAGCTGGTCGAAATCGACCCCTCCCTAAAGCGGCAACTGGGCTTTCTCGAAGAAACCATAGATGGGCTTACCGAGACAGCCAGGAGCCTGCGGGCTTACAGCGACGGCTTAGAATACGACCCCAACCGCCTCGAAGAAATAGAATCGCGGCTGGAGCTAATCAGGGGTCTTAAAAGAAAATACGGCCAGAGCATTAGCGAGGTTTTAACTTACCTGACAAAGGCGCAAAAGGAGCTGGACGAGGTCTCCAACTCCGCGGAAAGAAGCGCCCGGCTTAAAGAAACCGCCGCTTCCCTCAAGCCGGCAATGGGGCAAACAGCGGCTCGACTTTCCGCAGAACGCGCCAAAGCCGCCGAAAAACTGATGACCGAGGTTAAAAAAGAGCTTAACGACCTGAATATGCCCCAGGTCGAATTCAGGGTATCGCTAAGCCAGGAAAAAGATGAAGGCGGAATTCCCCTCCCCGACGGCCAGAGCTACGCCTTCGGCAACGAAGGCGTCGACACGGTGGAGTTCATGGCCTCGACCAACCCCGGAGAACCTCTAAAACCCCTGGCTAAAATCGCTTCCACCGGGGAGCTTTCCCGCTTCACCCTGGCTCTCAAAGGAGCGCTTTCCGAAGCCGACCACATCCCCGTGCTCATCTTCGACGAAATCGATATCGGCGTCGGGGGCAGGAGCGGAGAGATAATAGGTAAAAAGCTCAGCAGCCTGGCGCGGAACCACCAGGTAGTCTGCGTTACCCACCTCCCCCAGATCGCCGCCTTCGCCGACGCCCACTTCAGCGTTCACAAAGAGCTGGCGGGGGCGCGGACTTTGAGCCTGCTCGAGTCCCTTGAAGACGAAGCCCGCCTCAAGGAACTGGCTATCATGCTGGGCGGCGCCCAATACACCGAAACCGCCCTGACCAACGCCCGCGAGCTTATACATAAAGCCGAAAGCTGGAAAAAGCCCCACCCCGACGGTATTTAGGCGTCCGCCTTGCAAAAGCGGCACCATATGGGGAATAGTCGAGTTATATTGACAACAGCCATGCATAAAGGCTATAATTACCAGCTTGACCTCTGTAATAACGAGTCGGGTAGCTAAAGACTAAAGGCACTAGCCGCACGGTACTGGAAAGCTGAACCAATGAAGAAGAGGCGCATACTGGTAGTGGACGACGAGCTCAGCATACTAAAGTACCTCCGGGCTAACCTTGAAGTCGAGGGCTACAAAGTGCTCACGGCCATGAACGGCGTTCAGGCTCTGCAGACGCTCGAAACCGAACTGCCCGACCTCATCGTCCTGGATATTATGATGCCCGAGATGGACGGCTTTGAGGTCTGCCGCCGCCTGCGCGAGTGGTCGCAGCTGCCGATTATCATGCTCAGCGCCCGTGACGATGAAAGCGACAAGGTGCAATGCCTCGACCTCGGTGCCGACGACTACATCACCAAGCCCTTCGGCAAAGCCGAATTCATCGCCAGGGTCAGGGCGGTAATGCGCCGTGCCGAAGTAGCTAGCCCCACCCCCACCGTCCCCTCCGTTAAAAGCGGTAAACTCGAAATCAATTTCAGCCAGAGAAAGGTGACCGTCAAAGGCAAAGAGGTCGCGTTGACCTCAACCGAATACGCCCTCCTCCAGGAAATCTCCCTCAATGCGGGCAAGGTGCTCACCTATACCTACCTCCTGCAGAAGGTCTGGGGGGCCGATTACGCTGACGAAAGGGAGTATTTGCACGTCTTTGTCAGCCGCCTGCGGGCTAAGCTCGAACCCGACCCCAAAAATCCCCGCTACATTACCACTGTATCCGGGGTCGGCTATCGCTTTGAAGAAATGGCATAAGCTGATAAGCCGCTTATGCCACTGAAATTACGCTAGTATTCTTAAATAACGCTATCTTTACAAAAGCGCTCTCCGGACCGCCGCCACCAAGTCTTCGGGCTCAAAAGGCTTCATGACACACGGTTGGTCGGTTTTTTTCAGAAAATCCCGAACGTAATTATTCATAGTATCACCGGTGAGAAAAATCAACCTCTCGGCGATGGGGTTTTTGGTGGCTATCCAGTGCTCGTAAAGCTCGATGCCGGTCATTCCCGGCAGCCTGATATCGGATACGCAAAGATCATAACCCTTTTCCTCAGCGACTTTTTCAGCGTCCAGTCCATTATTAACCACATCGACGCCAAAACCGCTTGCAATAAGCACCCGCTTGCATAAAAGGCCAAGAACGGGCTCATCTTCAATTACCAGTATCCTCTTCTTGCTACTTTCTGACTTAGTCACTGGCCTTCTCCTTCAATTGACAAGACGGTAACTATTCTCACTCCGTCTCAATATTTAACAAGTATGCTAACACACCAATAGTTAATAGAGCCTAAAAACAGGGAGAGAAATTATAAAGATTTTCTAAACAAAGAATCCCGACTCAAGAAGGCTTTTATTCGAGATTGGAAAGAGGCAAAACTTTTTGGTCAGACCATAGCGTTTATGTCAAGCAGCTCTCGCCCGATAAGCAACTTGTGCATCTCGGTGGTGCCGCCGAGGATAGTGCTCAAGACCGAATCACGGTAGTGATGCTCCACCGGGAAGTCGTCGGTGCACCCGTAGGCGCCGTGCAGCCTGACCGCATCGTTTGATACCCACACCGCCAGCTCGGTAGCCAGCCACTTGGCGGCGGACAACTCTTTGGCGTGTGGAACTCCCCGGCTCTTAAGCTCAGCGGCATAATAGACCTGCCACCTGACGGCGGAAATCTCGGCCTGCATCCGGGCTATCGTCTCCTGCACCAGCTGGAAGCTGGCAATAGGCTTGCCGAACTGGTGCCTCTCCTTGGAGTATTTGATGCAGGCATCGAGGCAGCCTTGCGCCATACCGACACCGCCCGCGGCGATAAACAGGCGCGCCGTATCGATGCCGGCCAGGCTGTTCTGTAGCCCCCGCCCCACCTCCCCGATCAGGTTCTCTTTGGGCACGCGGCAGTCGCTAAAAGCCAGGTTAGACACATCGCCCGCCCTGTCCCCCACCATCTCGACCTCACGGCTGGAAAAGCCCGGTGTGCCCTTGTCCACGGCAACGAGCGCCATCCCTTTAATGCCCTTGGCCCTATCCGTCTGGACTAAGACGAGGACGACGTCGGCGATGCCACCATGGCAGATGAAGTTCTTATTGCCGTTAATCACCCACTCGTCGCCGTCGAGCACAGCCGAGGTCTCGATAGCGGTGGCGTCACTGCCGGCATCGGGCTCGACGGCGGCCATGGCGATAATCATCTCCCCTTGGCAAAGCGGCGGCAGGTATTTCTGTTTTTGCTCCTCGCTGGCGGCTTTGGCCAGGATTGTCCCCGCCAGCACGCATTGCCCCACCGAGGTCAGGGTCTGCGTCCAGCTGGTCTGGCTGAGCTGCTCCCAGATAATAGCCGCCGAAACATAGTCGAGCCCTGCCCCTCCGTATTCCTGGGGCAGGTGCACCGCCAGCAGCCCCAGCTCGGCCATCTTCTTGATGACATCGTAGTTTATTTTGCGCTGTCGCTCGTACTCCTGGAGCGTGGGCGCCATCTCCTGCTCGGCAAATTTGCGGGCCATATCACGGAGCATCATCTGCTCCTCGGATAGCTCGAAGTTCATTTTATACCTCCGTCCTATTCGATGGGAGTCCTGGGCACCTAGAGGGGCATGTTGCCGTGCCGCTTGGGGTAAGGCTCTATCTTCTTATCCCGAATTAATTGCAGCGAGCGAGCCAGGCAGCGCCTCGTCTCCCGCGGCTCGATAATATCCTGGACATAGGTCACCTGCGACGCTAAAGCCAGACTGTCGGCATAGAGCTCATTGTATTCCTTTACCTTCTGGGCGCGAAACGCCTCCGGCTTCTCCGCCTGCTTTATGTCCTCGGCGTAGAAGAGCTCCACCGCCTGTTCCGCCCCCATGGCGCCGACCTCAGCCGTGGGCCAGGCAAAGACAAGGTCGGTGCCGAACCCGGGAAGTATGCCCATACCCAGGGCGGCGCCGCCGTAGACCTTGCGCATCAGCACGGCTAGCTTGGGCACGGTTGCCTCGGACAGCGCGTAGAGCACCTTGGCGCCGTGGTGAATAATGCCGTCATGCTCCTGAGCCTTACCGGGCAGGTAGCCGGGCGTATCCACCAGCAGGACGATAGGGATATTGAAAGCGTCGCAAAACCTGATGAAGCGGGCTTGCTTGCGGGAGCTGTCCACCGTCATGCAGCCGGCGCGCACCATGGGCTGGTTGGCAATAACGCCCACGGTACTGCCCTCCATACGGGCAAAGCCGACGATTATCTCGCTGGCGAACTCTTCTTTAACCTCAATAAAGTCGCCGTTATCCACGATTTCGTTTATGACTTTGTGCATGTCGTATCCCTGGGTAGGCTGGGCGGGCACAATCTCGCCCAGGGCATCGGTGAACCTTTCCGGGTCGTCGCCGCCGTCTGTTATCGGCGGGCGCTCCCGCCAGTTCGAGGGTAAAAAGGAGAGTAGCCTCTTTATCCCCTGCATACACTCCTTTTCGTTATTGACCCTGAAGTCGGCGACTCCGGTAATCTGGCAGTGGACTTTAGCCCCCCCCAGCTCCTCGAGGGTGACGTCCTCGCCCATCACCGACTTGATGACCCGTGGACCGGTGATGCACATATGCGACAGCCCGTCCACCATGAAGATGAAGTCGGTCAGCGCCGGCGAATAGACCGAGCCGCCGGTGCAGTTGCCCAGTATCGCCGAAATCTGCGGTATCGCCCCCGAACAGCGGCTGTTGATAAAGAAGACGACGCCGGCATGCTTCTCGTCGCTCACCCGGTAGGGGTCGTCGCTGCCCGCCTTCTCCGGCCTCACCACCCTGGCTCCCGGCGAATCGTTGAGGCCGATAAGGGGCACGCCCATGTCCAGTGCCATCTCGTGGATTTTATAGAGCTTCCGCCCGTGAATATAGCCCTGAGAGCCGCCGAAGACGGTGGCGTCGTGAGCAAAGACGCAGACTCTGCGCCCGTCTATGGTGCCGTGACCGACGACGACGCCGTCTCCGGGCGCGCCCAGCCGGTATTTTACCAGCATGCCGAACTCGTTAAAGCTGCCCTCGTCGAGGAGCAGGTCGATGCGCTCCCGCGCCGTCAGCTTGCCCTTCTCGTGTTCGCGGGCCATTTTATCCTCGCCACCCCCCAGAGCGGCCAGCTCTTTAGCCTCGCGAAGCTTCTTAATACGTTCTTCCATTTTCTACCTCCCCCAAGATGTAAAACCAGCTTTTTGCAGTCGAATGTCTAACTAGAATATATCCTCATCTTTGACCCACGAAGGGAACCAGCGGTAGTGCTCGGGTGGGTTGGCTTTTTTCAGCCCCTCGTAGGTCGCCTTGGCTAAAGTAATCGCTTCACCTTTGCGGTGCAGCCTGACAAGCTTATTTGCTTCCAGAGCCAACAGCGTCCGTTCCAGCTCGGCGTCGTTTACATCGAAGACCGCTTTCAGGTCATCAAGGCTCATATGAAGCCCCGGGTTGACCCGGTAGTCCTCGGCGAGGACGGCGAGTAAACTATCTTCGTCTATCTTGGAGAACTTCTTCGGCTTGCCGGCGCTGGTTATCGGCACCCCTAATTTACTGTGGCAAACACGGCGCGGCATCTTGAAGTCGTCGGCCATCGCCTTAAGGCCCATACGGTAGATGGTAATCTTGATGGCTTCGTTGGTGCCCCCCGCTATCTGCGCCACCTTCGATTCGTTCAGGACTCTCAGCAGCGGGTAGAATTTGGTGGTGCCGTCTCCGCCCATCACCTGGATGGCTTCGACCCCCACCTCCACCGCCATGTCGGTGCTAAAGACTTTGCAGATGGAGCAGTCCACGGCGGCGTCCTGCCCGCTATCCAAGCGCTGGGCGGCGTAGTAGGTGGATAGCCTGGCCAGCTTTAGTTTAGCCATCATGTCGGCGACCTTGAACTGGTTGGTGGGTATATCTATAGTAGGCTTGCCGAACTGGATGCGCCTCTGCCCGTAGGATATAACGGCTCTCAGCGCCTCCCGCATCGAACCGAGCACCTGCGCCGAGACCAGCGCCCTTTCGTAGTTAAGGGCTAAAACCATCACCCGCCACCCCTCCCCTTCTTCCCCGATACGGTTAGCCAGTGGCACGGGTACATCGACGAGGCTCAGATAGCCGTTGGGCACATTATCGAAGCCCATCACTTCGTTAATCTTCTCGATGCTGAAGCCGGGCATCCCCTTCTCGACAATGAAACCAGTGAGGTGACGGTGACGGCGCACCGCTTCGGGGTCATCGCTGGTACGGGCGTAGAGCATATATCTGTCCGCCACCCCGGTGCCGGTGGCGAACCTCTTCTTGCCGTTGATTATGTATTTATCGCCCTCGCGTCTGGCAGAGGTCTCGATGCCAGCGACGTCGGTGCCCACGGAAGGCTCCGTCATGGCTACCGCCCCCAGCTCGCCCTTCACCATCCGGGGCAGGAATCTCTTTTTCTGCTCCTCGCTGCCGAAGTCTATCACCTGGTGCCAGCCCCCCAGCATAGCGGCGCCGAATATCCAGCCCACGCCGGGCATGCGGCTGATTTCCTCGATAACGATGCAGGCTCCGGTAGCACCCAGCCCTATCCCCCCGTACTCTTTGGGGACGCCAGCACCGAAGTATCCCTCCTCGGCTATGCTGGCGAGGATGTCCCTGGGGAATTCCCGCTCCCAGAATGCTTCTTCAGCCCGGGGCATAATGCTATCGACGAATTTGCCCACCTCGCCTGCCAGCGCCTTGTGCTCGTCACTCCACCAGGTGAACGCTTC
Organism: uncultured Dehalococcoidales bacterium; assembly: GCA_964587415.1. Taxonomy (GTDB): domain Bacteria; phylum Chloroflexota; class Dehalococcoidia; order Dehalococcoidales; family BS750m-G39; genus E44-bin88. The sequence continues at coordinate 12,975 of CAZPLG010000009.1, forward strand.
CATATCGCCTCCCTAAAGTTTGCTATGAAGATGATAGCGTAAGACGCCCTGATTATCAATGCCTATCTAGCCTTTGACAAGACTTAGCGAAAGTATTACCGTAGTCGGTAGCAATGTAATAAAGATGGGGGTGAAGGCATTGGATACACTGGCAGAGCTGGCGCAGATTGCTCGCACTCGACCGGAGACACTGAAGGAACGAAAGGCGAAGGGGGTCAAGGTGGTCGGCTACATCGGCCGCTTCGTCCCCGAAGAGCTAATCTACGCTTCGGGCGCCGTACCCTACCTGCTCTGTAGAGGGGGACAACCCGAGCCTCCCGATGCGGTCATACCCTATATGTTAAGATTTATGAGTCCCTACGGCCGCTCGCAAATCGGCTATCACCTGCTGGGCATAGACCCGGTGATGCCCATGCTCGACCTTATCGTAGTTCAGTGCAGCGACTGCCACGAGTCGAGGCTGGCTGACCTGTTCGAGTACTTTAAACTACCGACGATGCGGCTGGGCGTGCCCCAGGACTGGGAAAAATCGCTCTCCCGCGACTACTACTATAAAGAACTGGCTCGCCTCAAAGAGAAACTGGAAGCCCTCACCGGCAACGAGATAACCGACCCGAAGCTTAAGGGAGCCACCGATTCCCTTAATAAGATAAGGGACATCTTGAGCCGGATTAACCAACTCAGGAAAAAGCAGCCCCCGCCCCTCGGCGGCGACGACTTCATCCGCCTCAACCACCATTCCTTCTACGGCGACCCCGAGCAGACGTTATCCAAGCTCAATAACCTCTATGGAGAGCTGCAAAAAGGCAAGAGCCCCTTCTCCCCCCACGCTCCCCGTCTGCTTATGGCCGGGCATGTCGTCGGCGTCGGCGACTATGTCGTCCCCAGGCTTATCGAGGACTCGGGCGGAGTGGTGGTCGCCGAGTTTCTCGACGAAGGGATGCGCCATCACGAATGGCCGGTAAAGAGCAACGGCGACCTGATGGGAAGCTTGGGCAAAAGCTACTATCTGGAAAGGACGCCCCCCTCCCTCTTCCAACCCGCCTGGGAAGCCAGGACGGCGGTTATCAAGAAGCTGATAAAGGACTTCGACATCCAGGGCGTCATCTGGTACCAGCTATCCTTCGAGGAGGTCTATGACCTGGAATGTTCCGTCGTCTCCCAAGCGATGGACGAGATAAACGTTCCCCTGCTGAAACTCGAATCCTCCTACGAATACTCGCGGGAGGCGGTAGGCCCCCTGACGACGCGGATTGAAAGCTTTATCGAAACCGTCCGGCAGAGGAGGAGCTGACTTAAGATGGCTAAGAATGTATATGAAGACTTTTTGAGATTAACCGGCTTCGAAGAAGCCGAGATGCCGAAATACCTGCCCGAATGGCGTAAGGCGTCGGCAAAGCTCGGCTTAACCGAAGAGGATATAAAGTTCGCCACCGAAGAGCAGCTCCCCACCTACTTCGCCATAGAGCTGGAGGGCATCAGGAAACTGCTGGGCTGCTTCGTCAAGGAAACTATAGATTTAACCAAGGCCGGTGAGTATAAGGAGCAAGGAGTCAAGATAGTCTACGGCATCCTGCCCGCCATCCTGCACTTCTACTATGCTATCAAGCTGACGGCTCCGGAGAAGGTGTTCGTCTCCTTCCCCGACATATTTTTGACCATGGTCATGAACGGCTTCTTCCACAAGCTCGCCCCCTACCTTGAGGAGGCCGAAAAGGCGGGCATCCCCTACGGCTGCCGCCACTGCGCCCTGAACAAGGCGCGTTACGCCGCCCGCCGCCTGGACGTCATCCCCTCCCCCGACATCAACTGGATATGGGGCTTTATCTGCGACGAAGCCCCCAAGACCGACGAGTTCATTAGCCTCTACCACGACCCCGAGTGGAAGACCTATATCACCCGTCTCCCCCACGACCAGCCCCTGGGCACGGTTGAGGACGAGGTCATCGACCGGGTTAAATACCTGGCCGCCCAGATGAAGGACGGCTTCGAGTTCGCCCAGAAGGAAATCGGCATCGATGTCCCCGAGGAGAAGATAAAAGAGGTCATGACCTTCTGGCAGAGGTACGGCGCCAAGCTGGCTGAGCTGGGCAAGCTGATGACCGCCGACCCCCAGCCTTTAGGCGCCATCAGCGGCCGCCTCTTCTGGGAAGGTCTGTTCACGCCCTTTAACACCGGCATTGAGGGAATGGAGCAGGCGCTGGATATTACCCTCAAAGAGGTCAAGCAGAGGGTAGCTAAAAAAGAGGGCATACTACCCGCGGGCGCCCCCAAGCTGCTCATCTACAGCATCCACCCCACCGTCCCCTGGGTGGCTAAGACCTTCGAGGAAAACGGGGTGGGCATACCTTTAAGCGAATTCTTTATCCAGACCAAAAAGCAGCTCCAGCCGCCCAGCTTCGATGACCCCTACATGGCGGCGGCGGAGGGCTGGCTGCGCACCTCGGGCATGGTCAACCCCGGCTACCAGGCGGAGCAAATCTGTGAAAAGCTGGAAACCCATAAGTTCGACGGCATGGTCTTCGGCATGATGGACTTCGACCGCTGGCTGGGCAGCAGCCACCGCCTGCTGGCGCGGATGGTGGAGGACAAGACCGGCCTGCCCGTGTTTTATATCGAGGGGGACAACTGGGACGATAGGGACTACAGCCTGGAAGCCCTGAGGACGAGAATCGAGAGCATATGCGAAATAATGAAGATGCGGAAGGCTTAGAGCCGAGATGTTTGCCGGTATCGATATAGGCTCGGTCAGTACCAAGGCAGTGCTCATCAATAAAGAGGGAGAGATATTAGCCTTCTCCCTGATACCGACGGGCTACGACCGCCGGCAAAGCGGTGCCGAAGCCCTTAAACTGGCGCTGGACAAGAGCGGAAAATCGAAAAAAGACATCGAGTATACCGTTTCCACCGGCTACGGCCGCCGCGCTTTTGAATCGGATAAGGCGCTGCCCGAGATAATCTGCCACGCGCGAGGCACCAGGGCGCTATTCCCCGAAGCCAGGACTATTATCGACATCGGCGGACAGGACAGCAAGGTCATACAATTGGACGAAGCGGGCATGGTGCTCCGCTTCGAGATGAACGACAAGTGCGCCGCCGGCACGGGGCGATTCCTTGAGGTCTTAACCGAAAGAATATTGAACCTCCCCATCGAGGAGCTGGGTCCCCTGGCGCTGAAGTCAAAAGACCCCTGCACTTTGAGCAGCGTCTGCACCGTCTTTGCCGAATCGGAGGTGCTCTCCCTGCTCTCGGAGCATAAACCCAGGGAAGATATCGCCTACGGCATAAGCAAGGCCATCGCCAGGCGGGTGGTCGGCATGGGCGCGGGGGGACAGATTAACTACAACGAGCCCATAGTCTTCTCCGGAGGGGTAGCCCGGAATGTGGGCGTGGTCAAGGCGATTGAAGAGGAACTGGGCAAGAAAGTGATAGTCCCCCCGGAACCCCAGATAACGGCGGCGCTGGGCGCGGCTATCTTTGCTCAAGAGCACGGGCAGCAAGCCAAGGCTTAGGAAGACTTGCCTCGGCGCCTGGTAGCTAATTCCAACAGGTAAAGGTAGGGCCGGGTCTTGCGTATAAAGCCCATAATACCCTGCGGCGCCAGCAACATTATGCCCACCAGTATTGAGCCCTGTATAATCAGGCTGATTTCAGCATATCTGGCCAGCAGGAAGTACAAAACGACGACGACAATCGAGCCCAAAACCGGCCCCTCTTCGGTGCCCTCTCCCCCGATAACGGTAGCCAGCATTATTATGACCAGCCAGCGTACACTGAAAGCGCTCATCGGCTCGATGAATCCCTGGTAAACGTAAAAAATGGCGCCGGCTATGCCGGTGATGAAGGCGGCAATGACGAAGGAGCTCAACTTCAGGTTGAAAACATTTACCCCGCTACTAGCCGCGGTGCTTTCGTTATCACGAATTGCCGCTAACCCCGAACCCAGTTTGGAGCGCAGGACATAGCGCATCAGGAAAATCGAGGCAGCCGCGATAGCCAGAGCCAGCCAATAAGTATGCGACCCGGAAACATCCGCTATCCCCTTCACCGTATAGCCCGCCCCCCCACCGTAGACCGGCTCGCCAATGGGCGCCCAGATGGTAAAGACAAACCTTAATACCTCGGGTAAAACCAGTGTGCCGATAGCGAAATATATGCCTTTCAGCCTGAAGACGGGAAAGGAGACGAGCGCGGCAAATACCGCCGCCACTAAACCGCCGGCGATTACCCCCAGATACCAGGGCAGGTCGAACCAGGTACCTATGGCCAGGGTGTAGCCGGCCAGCCCGATAAAGGCCGCCGGGCACAGGGATACCAGGCCGCTATAGCCCGCCAGCAGGTTCCACATATTGGCCATGCTCAGGTATATAAAGAAGAGGAAGAGATAAAGTATCCAGGAGCGGGAGACCCCTATAACCGGAAAGAGGGCCAGCACCACTACGACCGCTATTAACGGTGTTAATAACCCTCGTGGTCTAGGAATCTTAACCTTCATGTTCCTCCTAACGTCCGAATATACCTCTTGGTATCACGGCCAATACGACCAGCACCATAACGTAAGCCACCAGCATCTGGGCGGCAACGCCGAAGAAATAGCCGCCGAGAGTCTGGGCCAGGCCGAAGGCTATACCGCCGACGAACGTCCCCACGATACTGCCCATACCGCCCAAGACGACAACGCCGAGGGCGATTATGAGGAAAGACATCCCCGATATCGGCGTAAAGGAAAAGGTCAACCCCAGGAAAATACCGGCGACGGCCGCCAGCGCCATGGAGATGGCAAAGGTGTAGGCATACACCCGGTCGGTATTTATCCCCATAAGGTGGGCCGTTTTCCTATCCTGGGCGGCGGCCCTTATGGCCCTGCCCAGATACGTCCTCTTCAGGAACTGTTGGAGGAAAAGCATGACCAGTATAGCCGCCAGGAAATCAAGCAGATAGACCAGCGGCACGTGAATCGGTCCGGCGCTGAAACTCTCCAGGGCGTAGGGCGTGGTTAGACCCCGGGCCATGGGCGTCCAGATAAGCTGGTAGACGTTTTGCAGGATTAAAGAGAGCCCGAAGGCGATTATCAGGGTGGCGTCCATTGATATCTTAAAAGCCCGGTTGAGCAGATATTTTTGAATGGCAAAACCGATGCCGAACAGTATGGGCATACCTATAACTAAGCTCAGGATGGGGTCGATACCGAAGACGGTCATGGCCACATAGCCGAAGTAGCTGCCCAAGATGACCAGGTCGCCGTGGGCGATATTTATCTCCTTGATAACGCCGAAAACCAGCGAAAGGCCCAGGGCGATTACCGCGTACAACCCGCCCAGCATAATCCCCATCACTACAGGCGTGGCTAAATCAGATAATAAGTCCATCAGCAAGCTGCCCTAATCAAAATCAGGTGCCAAAGTAGGCTTTTTTAACCCTTTCTTCTTCACGGAGTTTGGCTACATCGCCGCTTAAAACAACCCGCCCCACCTCCATAATATAGGCTCTATCGGCTTCGGTAAGGCTTCGCCTTACATTCTGTTCGACAAACAGGATAGTAATGCCCCTATCCCTGATTTCCCGCAAAATCCTGTATAGTTCATCAATCAATATGGGGGCCAGTCCCAGAGACATTTCATCAAGAAGTATAAGCTTGGGGTCCGACATTAAGCCCCGTCCCAGGGCTAACATCTGTTGCTCCCCCCCGCTCAGTGTTTTCGCCAGCTGAGACTTTCTCTCTTTTAGTACCGGGAAGAGCTGGTAAGCCTTTTGCAGATTTTCCTCCCTCTTAGGCCTTGCCTTACGATTGTAGGAACCTATTACTAGATTTTCTAAAACGGTCAGGTCGGGGAAAATCCTTCTTCCTTCCGGTACCTGAGAGATACCGAGACTAACTATCTGGAAGGGTTCCAGTGTGGAGATATCCTTCCCCTCGAATTCAATGCTGCCCTTAGCCGGATGCACCAGGCCCGATATTGCATCCAGCAGGGTGGATTTACCGGAGCCATTGGCGCCGATAATGGCGACAATTTCTCCCGGTTTTATCTCCAGAGATACATCCCAGAGGGCTTGAAAGCTCCCGTGAAATACATCTATGTGACTGATTTTCAGCAATGTTTCTTCAGGCATTTCCTGTGACTAAATGACATCCCGTCTATGCCGACTTACCCAGGTAGGCTTCGATTACCTTTCTGTTTTCCATTACCTCACCGGGGGGGCCTTCGGCGATTTTGGCCCCCTTATCCATTACTATGATCCGGTCAACTACCCTGGTCATTACCCTCATAACATGCTCGACCAAGATATAGGCTATACCCATTTCACGTACCTGTTGCAGTATCTCTAATATCCGCGGGATTTCCTCTTCGTTTAAGCCCGCCGCCACTTCGTCGAGCAGCAGTAGCGTCGGACCGGTGGCTAGAGCCCTGGCTAATTCCAGCCTCTTCAGGGTTATCGCCGTCAAATCTCTAGCCAAAACGTTCCTCTTTTCCAAGAGGTCCACCATACCCAGTATCCGGAGAGCCTCGCTCTCGGCGTCATCTTTGCTCAGGCCTCTTCCGTATTCTGCCGCCACCGTGGTATTCTGCAGAGCCGTTAGATTGACGAAGGGCTGAGGAATCTGATAGGTTCGAGCAACGCCGAGGTGGCAAATTCGGTGTGTGGACAGACCGGTGATACCTTGTCCTTTTAGATGCACCGTTCCCGAGCCCGGCTTGTGTTCACCGGCGATGAGATTTAATAGTGTTGACTTGCCGGCGCCGTTAGGGCCCATCAGGCCCACGACTTCACCAGCCTGAACATCGAAACTGATGTCCTGGACCGCCGCCACCCCCCCGAAATGCTTGCTTACTCCGGTTACGGAAAGAATCGGTGGTTCCATGTAAACACCCTTACTAGTTCTCTTAATACGCGCGCGCCGACCAAAACGAACGCCATCGCCGACCAGGTGTCTTAAGTTACACCCGGCCAGGACAGGTATATCTGCATACAAACCTGTATCGAACAGAGCTTGGGCTGCGCGAAGCCCAAGCCCCGCTCGATATTCTTATTTATCGGTTATTAACTTGCTATTATTAACTTATTCCCAGGGTTTGGGGAAAATCAACTCGGCCGTCGCCGGCATGAAGTCGTTATAGGAAAAGACGGTGGGCGCTTCCCACACCCAGGGATTATCCGTCTTCTGCCACTGTCCGAACTGGCAGGGTACTCTCTGGAACTGCGTACCTGCTTCAAACACGACGCGGCCCCACATCGTCATCAAGTCGGTTTCAGCTAAGGCGGCGCAGACCGCATCCGCATCCAGGGTGCCGGCTCTCTCAATGGCGTCAAACAGCGTTTGCGCCACGGCATAGTCCCAACCTATACCCTGGGGCACTGGTTCGTTTCCTGAATATTCGTACCATCTTTCGACCAGTCCCTGTGCAGTTTCGCCACCGATGCCGACGGCATTTTCCATTTCAGGCGTCCAGTAGACCTCCATACCAACGCCATCGGGCAGGTCGCCACCCCAAGATACAATCTCCTGATAGAACATGGCTCCCCTGGTGGCGAAGACTACCTTGGGCTCAAACCCCTGCGATTGGCATTGCTTCAATACGGTGCCCATATCGGGCGCGGGACAGTTGCCCCAAAGTATCTCGCAGCCGTTGTCCTTCCATTCCTGTATCAGGGAGGTGAAGTCGTTGGTTCCCGGAGGGTATATGCCGAACTGGTCTTCGGCACGGTAACACTCATAGCCCTGGTCGGCAACAGCGGCGGTGAAGCCCAGGTACCAGCCCCGGCCATCCGCATCGTCAAAGGCAAAGACAGCCGCTTTCTTGTTGGTATCTGAGGCGAAGGCATCGAGGGCGCCAAACCAGGTGGGCATCATCAGATATCCGGGGTCATCCGCCCGGAAGTCTCCCGCAGCGGCGGGAGTGCCTATGGAAAAACCGAATGCCCAGCTGTACGTCCATGGTTCCGCGGCGGCCTCTTCCATGCCTATCCAGGCTTCATAGGTGCCGACGCCGAAAACGGCCGGGATTCCATACTCCTGGGCTTTCATGGCCGTACCCTGGCGCATGGTGGGCACCTCAAAATGCCCGCCGAGGAAGTCTACACCCTCGTTAAGAATCAGGTCCTCGGTAAGAGGTGCCACCTTGAGAGGGTCGCTCTCGCAATCGAGGGTCACCCACCTGACGGGTATTCTGGTCCCATACTCTTCCACATAGATTCCACCCAGCGCGTTGATGTCCTCGACAGCCGCCTCCGTCCCCCAGCTGGCCACACCACCGAAGACAGCGTAGGGTCCAGTATAAGATACGGTATCGCCGATGACAATTTCGGTGGGGATTTCGGGCCCCCCGTTACCGTTACCGTCACCGTTACCGTCACCGTCGCAGGCGGCA
>CAZPLG010000010.1:0-8388 GCA_964587415.1 uncultured Dehalococcoidales bacterium
AGGAGTTTCATGGAGATTAATTACAAGTGCCTTTCAATTTGTAAATCAGCAAGGGCAAAATTGTTTGTTTAGTTTTGGAGAGATTGCATGTTCTGGTAAAGTTTTAGTTTTGATTCAGTCAATAATTCAGGGTCATGAGATAGAGGTATTTTCTGCTGCAGCTACAATTTTAATTACAATTGGAATATTTTTGTTGGTTGTTTGGGGGGGTTTAGGTCCCCCCGCAATTATTTTTTGTGTTTAAAACCCCTTTTGGGGTGGTTTGGGTGGGTCAAAACAACATACGCAAACAAAGGTGGAATTAGGGGAAGAAAAACTTGGGGGTTAACCTTTGCTCATATAACCTCTATCTGCTATCATCAAACCGTATGGCAACAGGCTATGTCTATCACCCCATCTATCTCCAGCACGACACGGGCCAGCACGTGGAGGTCGCCGCCCGGCTGGAGGCGATTATCTCTTACCTGGAGAAAACGGGGCTTACCTCTCAACTGACCCTCATCGAGCCCCGTCCCGCCACCGTCGAAGAAATCGCCCTCGTCCACCAACAGGGCTATATCAAGGAAATCGAAGAGACGGCCGCTAAGGGCGGCGGCTGGCTCGACCCCGATACGGTAATGTCTCCCGAATCCTATAAAGCGGCGCTCTATGCCGTCGGCGGCGTTATCCGTGCCGTGGAGGCGGTGATGGCTGGGGAGGTGGCTAATGCCTTCGCCCTGGTCAGGCCGCCGGGCCACCACGCCACCGCCGGCCAGGCTATGGGCTTCTGCCTCTTCAATAATATCGCCATCGCCGCCAGATACGCCCTCGAAGAATACAAGCTGGAACGTATCCTTATCATCGACTTCGATGTCCACCACGGCAACGGTACGCAGGGAAGCTTCTACGACAATCCGCGGGTGATGTATATCTCCACCCATGAATACCCCTTCTACCCGGGGACGGGGGATATCAATGAGACCGGCAGTGGGGAGGGGAGGGGGGCCAACCTTAATATACCGCTGCCCGCTGGCTGCGGCGACAGCGAATACCTTGAGGTCTTCGAGCAGATTATCGCCCCCGCCGCCCGCCGCTTTAACCCCCAGCTTATTTTAGTTTCGACAGGCTATGACGGCCACTGGGCCGACCCGCTGGCCATGATGAATTTGAGCGTTGGCGGCTTTGCTAAGATGGCGGGGATTATTAAGGGACTGGCCGAAGAGCTTTGCGGCGGGCGTTTGGCGCTGACCCTGGAGGGGGGCTACAACCTCGAAGCCCTGGCCGGTTCGGTAAAAGCCACCTTCGATGTCCTTCTCGGTAATGCCAGCGATGATATCTCGGGCGCACCGCCGCGCCGTTCTGAGCCGCCCGATATCGAGAGCCTGATTGGGGAGATAAAGAAAATACACGGACTCGGCTAGTCGCGCTGGCAGATGTCGGGGGTGAGAGCACACTGCTCACAGTTGCCGTCGCAGGGCTCGATGTGGATGGTGACGCTGGCGGCGGCAAGGCTAGCTTCTATTTCCTGCTCCAGCTCGTCGCATATTCGGTGCGCCTTTTCCACGCTGATATCCTTGGGCACCACCAGATGGAAATCGATATAGCGCTGGCTCCCCGCTTTGCGGGTGCGTATCTTGTGAAAGCTCACCAGTTGCCCGCTGTGTTTCCCGAGGCAGGCGATTATCTTCCTCTCTTCCGTCCGGGGCAACCTGGTGTCAACCAGGCCGCCGAAAGACCTTTTCATGGTCAGGAAGGCGGTGCGGAAGATTAATACCGCCACCAGCAGGGCGACGATGGGGTCGAGCAGGGCGACGCCGGTTATCCTGACCAGTATCAGCCCCACCAGCACCGCCGCCGAGCTGAGCACGTCAGCCAGCAGGTCGCGGGCGGTGGCTTCCAGCGCCAGGGAATCGGTTCTTCGGGCTACCCTCAGGGTGTACCAGGCTACGGCCAGGTTGATGACGATAGCCGCTGCTGTTACATAGATGCCGACGCTGACCAGCTCCAGGGTGGCGCCGCTAATCAGCCGGGTGATTGCCTGGTAGGCGATGGTGCCGGCGGCGATAAAGATTAAGGCGGCGATGACCACGCCGGCGACATTCTCCGCCTTGCCGTGGCCGAAGGGGTGCTCCCGGTCGGGTGGTTTGCCGGCAATCCTGATGCCGATGAAGCCGACGATCGCCCCCGCCAGGTCGATAACGCTGTGGATGGCGTCGGCTCTGATGGAAATGCTGCCGGTAACGATACTGGCCACCACTTTCATAGCTATCAGGAAGCTGATGGCGAAGATAGATAGCTTGGCCGTATTCTCCTTGGTGGCCGGCATTAGTTAGACCTCTTTGGTTTTGGCTTGGGGTAGCAGGATGAGCCGCCCCCACTCCCCTCTCTCCCAGATTACGAGCAGGTTGGGGGCGATAAAGAGTGAGCTGTAAGTGCCGGCGATAATGCCGATGAGCAGGACCAGGGCGAAGTTCTGAATGGTGGCGCCGACGAAGAGCAGCAGGGCTAAGACCACCAGCATGGTAGTAAAACTGGTGTTCACGGAACGGCTCATGGTCTCCACCAGGCTGTTGTTGACCACCATCTCGAAGTTACCGCTTACGCCCCGCTTCAGGTTCTCCCTTATGCGGTCGAAGACGACTACCGTGTTATTGATGCTGTAGCCGATGACGGCCAGAACGCCGGTGATGAACATCAGGTTTATCTCCCAGTTCAATATAGCGCCGAGTATGGCGAAAATCCCCAGCACCACCACTACATCGTGCACCAGGGCGATTATGGCGCAGACGCCGTAGTGGAAGGGTTTGGGCATCTTGCGGAAGGCCCAGGTGATATAGAGCATTATGCCCACGGCGGCAATGCCCACGGCGATAATAGCGTTGTTGGCGGTCTCGGCGGCCACCATGGGCGAAACCGAGTAGAACTCGCGCTCGGTGGCGGGGCCGAAGAGGAAGCTCAGGGCATCCTCCAGCCCCGTCTTTTCCTCCCCGCTCAGTTCCTGGGTGCGGATGATAAAGTCGCCCTCACCGGTGCGCTGGATGATTGAGTTGGCGTAGCCCAGCTCGGACATGGCTGTCTCCAGCTCCGACTGCTCCACCTCTTCGTCGAAGCCAATGGTTAGGATGGAGCCACTGCTGAATTCGACGCCCGGTTTAAGCCCGAGGACGAGCAGGGCGATAATGCCGATAAGGATAATCGCCTCCGATATAATTAAAAACCAAAACCTTTTGCCGGTAACAAACATTATTTCTTCTCCTGATGAGCGCTAAACAAAACCGTCTTCCTGGCCAGACGCGTGCCCACGAAAAGGCGCAGCAGGGTGCGGGTAACCACGATAGCAGTGAACATGCTCACCGCCACGCCGATGAACAGGGTCAGGGCGAAGCCCTGCACCGGTGCGCTCTCGGCGATGCTGCTGCCCAGCCAGAAGAGAATAGCGCAGACAATGAAGGTGGTCACGTTGCTGTCCCTGATGGCGGTCCAGGCGCGGCTGAAACCCGCCTCGATAGCCGCCCCCAGCATTCTGCCTGCGGCAAACTCCTCCTTCATGCGCTCGAAGATAAGCACGTTGGCGTCCACCGCCATGCCGATGGAGAGGATAAAGCCGCCGATGCCGGCCAGCGTCAGGGTGACCGGAATCAGCTTGAATATAGCCAGCACCAGCGCCCCGTAGAAAATGAGCGCCAGGCTGGCGATAACCCCGGGCAGGCGGTAGTAAATAATCATGAAGAGCATGACCAGTATGATGCCGATGATGCCCGCCTTGAGGCTCATATCGACGAAATCTTCGCCCAGGGTGGGCGAAACCGTCTGGTCGTAGAGTATGTTAAGGGGTACGGGCAGCCGTCCGAAGTTAAGCTGGTGGGACAGGCTGGTGGCTTCGTCCAGGCTTAAGCCCTCGATTTGCCCCCGCCCGCTGATAACGCTCTGGATAACGGGGGCGACGGGCAGTCCTTCGTCATCGAGCAGGGCGACGTCGCCGTCGAAGATGGCCAGGTGCTCGCCGATAAGGCGACTGGTAATCTGTTCGAATAGCTCGGTGCCCGTTTCATCCCATTCGAAAATCAGCAGTATTTGTCCCAGGTCGCTGCGGGCGACATAGGTGTTGGCGGTGAAGTAGCGGCTGGTCAGCTCTATTTCTTCGCCGTCAATGACCCCGGTGACGGGCTTCCACCGTCCCAGCTCGTTTTCCCACTTTGCTTCCTCGTCAGCGGCGGCCAGTTCCCCGAACTCCAGTATGTCCACCCTCGCCAGCCTCTCCTTCTCCGTGTCGCTGATGCTGATGCCGGGCAGCTCGACCAGGAGGCGGTCGCTGCCCTGTCTCTGGATAATGGGCTCGGTTACCCCCAGCGGGTTGATGCGGTTGCTCAGGATTTCCTTAGCTCCCTCCATGGCGCTGTCCCGGTCTGCCTCATCTACCCCGGAGAGGTCGGCTTGATAGACGATATGAAGGCCGCCCTGCAGGTCCAGCCCCATCCTCATTTCCTCTCTGTCGAAAAGGGGATAGACCAGGGCGCAGACGGCAAAGGCGAAGATGGCCATTAGAATAAAAAGAACTACGGCGTTTCCTTTAGTCATATCTTTTCACACTACCTCATTAAGCTTGTCAGCCATATATATTAACAGAGTGTCTTCTCGGTTGCCAGTCGCTGGCGGATATAGTCCAGGGCTTCTTCCCGGTCGTTAAGCTCGCCCGATGCCTGCGCCTCGCGCACCGCTTCTAAAATCTCCCCGATGGCGGGCCCCGGACTCAAGCCGAAGATATTGATCAGGTCATTCCCGTCGACCAGCCTGGTGGGCTCCACCAGCTTCTGCTGCTCGAAATGCTTTTCCAAAACGTATTCTACCATCCGGGTGTGCTCTGTCCAGCCCGCCATATCCAGGTTTGGTCCCCGGGTGGCCAGGTGGTCGGCCAGGCTCAAAAACAGTATGTCGATGCCCGCCTCACCGCAATCGCGGAAGTAGCGGTAGATAGCCCGCTGGGTGGGCAGTCCTTGCTGGCTCATCTGCCCCGGCCGCATGTGATAGTTTATCACAATCTCGACCAGCTTTGCCTCTTTGCCGCTAAAGCGCAACCGGGCCAGTATATCCGCCGCCGCCGCCGCCCCCAGCTTGTCATGCCCCAGAAAATGTGTCCGGCCATCCTCGCCGACGGCTTTGGTCTCGGGCTTACAGATATCGTGGAGCAGGGCGGCCAGTTTAAGCAGCGCTCGGCGGCTGCTGCCGCCGCCGACCTTTTGGGCGAAGTGCCCGGTCAGCTCGTCCGACCAGGGGACGAGCGCCAACACCTTGTCGCCGCCGTATTGCCAGCTTCCCTGATGGAGAATAAAGTCAACGGCTATCACCGTTTGCAGGGAATGGTCGAAGACGTTCCAGGAATGCTCTTTGGGCTGCTCGACCCCCTTGGCCTTGTCCAGCTCGGGAAAGAGGGCGGTGATTAGCCCCAGCTCGTCGAGGTGGGGCAGAAATCTTTCGGGGTGGGGTACCGCCAGCAGGCGGACTAACTCCTCCCGCAACCTTTCTCCAGCGACATCGGCGACAAGCTGGCACTGGCTCTTGACCAGAGCCTCGGTGGGCTTATCGAGAGCAAAGCCGAGTTCCGCCGCCAGTCGCACTCCCCGCAGCAGGCGGACGGCGTCATCCTCAAAGACGGTCTCGGCGACCGCCCGAATCGTTTTATTTTTGAGGTCGGCCTGCCCGCCGAAGGGGTCGATAAGAGTTAAGTCCTCTCCGCCGACCTCTGCCAGGTCAGCGGCGATGGCGTCTATGGTAAAGTCGCGCCGCCCCAAATCAGGCTCGATGCCGCCCTCGAGGGTGGTAAAATCGAGTTGCCACCGCCCCCCCGACGGCGCTTTCTTATCCATCACCACCACGCGGCAGACGCGGTTTTGCTTATCCAGCAGGACGAATTTCCCCCCCAGGGCATCGGCTATTTTGGGGGCTAGCTCCAGGGCGTCGGCGGCAAGGGCGATATCGATATCGGCGGTGGCTCTCCCCAGCAGGGAGTCGCGGATAAAGCCGCCGACGAGATAGGCTTTAACAAGCCCGCTTAGGAAATCGCTTACCGCAGTTAATATTGATAAAGCCCCGGGCTCGATAGTCAGCTTCATCTTCTCCACCCCGTAATGCTCTAAGGCTAAACTATACTACCAGTCGGCTAAAGTTACAAGGGAAAAATAAAGCAAAAGACCCACCGCCGCTATTTACCAGCATCTATCAGCGTAGGCTGATAGCCTCGGTTAGCGGTGAATATTTACCCTGCGTGGCGGCGTCAGGCGGTTCCCTTGGCCGTGCTCAGGGCAAGACTTTTTAAGATAGTGAGGATACCGATGACAGCGCGCTGCACGTCAATCGGCTCCTGGGCTAGTATCCGGGCCACGTAGGGGTCAAGCTCACCGCCGCCGTAGCGGGTGTGGCTCTCGGCTACGCCCGAGGAAGTAGGAGTTAGATAGCCGGCCAGAGTGAACAGCTCGTTTTCCTCAAAACCCAGAGGTTCGGCGATTTTGCGCAGGATTGAACCTGAAGGGTAGCGCTCGCCTCTCTCGATGCGACCCAGGTGTGACGAGGATACGCCTGACATGGCGCTAAGCTGGCTCAGCGTTAGCCGCTGGGTGACTCTTCCCTGCCTGATTATTTCGCCCAGGTTGGTGCTTCGATTTTGGTCCATATCGAGAGAATTATAATTCGCCAAATGGCAAATGTCAACTTTTGGAAAGGGGATAAAATCCGCCATTTGAATAAACACCCCCCTTGACAGTAGGCAATCATATAACTATAATATCGCCAATTGGCGCGGGAGGCTTGAGCCATGCTGCTGAGGACAAGGGTTTTTGACCTATGCCCGGGGAGATATAAGAAACTGTCCGAACTGGCTCAGGCTATGGAAATATCGGTAAGCCAGGTTTACCGCGTGCAGGAAGGCACGCGGAATATCAACTGCAAGTTCATCATCGGCGCTATTAAAGCCTTTCCCGGTTACTCGTTTGACGACCTTTTCTATTTCGTCCCCGAGGTGCCAGCTGGCAAAGAATCCCGCACTGCCGTTGTGGGAAGTCGTCGTTTTCAGGGTTTTGGAGGGTGGTTGGATAAGAAGGTGGTCGAGAAGTCTTGACTATAGTTGGGGAGTCTCGTCCTCGACCTTGTGCAGCTTATCCTGGCTTTCCAGGTGGTCTATATAGAGCATCCCGTTGAGGTGGTCAATCTCGTGCTCCAGCGCCTGAGCCAGCAGTTCGTTGGCTTTAATTCTTATTTCTTTGCCGCTGGCGTCCCGCCCCTTGGCCGTCACTGATTTAGCCCGCTTAATCTCGCCGTAATAGCCGGGCACGCTCAAACAGCCCTCGGTCACCGGGCGCTCGCCGCTGCGCTTAACTATCTCCGGGTTAATCAAGACGATGTTTTCGGCACCGGGGATATCGATGACGATTACCCGCAGCGAGACGCCCACCTGCGGCGCGGCTAGCCCCGCCCGCCCCGGGTCGGCGTGCACCGTCTCCAGCATATTGGCAATTAGCTTCTGGATGGAGCCATCGATAGTCTTGACCCGCTTTGCCTTTTGCTTCAATACCGGGTCGGGTAGGGTGCAAATAGGTAAAATTGCCATCTTAAACCTCGTAACTGTCTCTGACTACAGTTTACCTAAACCAGCCCCATCGGGTCAATGTCCACCGCCCAGCCCGGGGGGAGGGGCAGGGGGGAGAGAAAGGCCGAAAGCTCGGTGCCGCGGAGAATAAGCTGCCAGCGGAAGCGGCCCCGTAACCGGTGGATAAAGGCAGGGGCGGGCCCGATAAGCTCGATGCCGGCTATGCCCTGTGATGCTATCTCCTGGCTTAAGACCCGCTTCATTCTTTCCGATTCCCGCTGGCAGAGGGCGTCGTTGGTATGGCTGTAGGTAAGGCTGGCCAGCTGGTTGAAAGGCGGGTTATGCAATTGGCGCCGATAGTCAATCTCCTGCTCATAAAACGCGGCGTAGTCGTGTTCGGCGGCGGCTCGGATGGCGTAGTGCTCGGGGGCGTAGGTCTGGGTAATAACCCTGCCCCCCAGCACCCCCCGCCCCGCCCGGCCCGCCACCTGGGAGAGCAATTGAAACGTCCTCTCCCCGCCCCGAAAGTCGGGCAGGTTGAGGGCGGTATCGGCACTGACCACCCCCACCAGCGTCACCAGCGGCAAATCCAGCCCCTTGGCTACCATCTGGGTGCCGATGAGGATATCGGCCCGGTGAGCGCGGAACTTGCTCAAGATTTCGTCGTGGGAATGCCTGCCCCGGGTAACGTCGCTGTCCCAGCGCAAGAGCCGCGCCTGGGGGAAGGTGTAGCCCACCTCCTGCTCCAGCCGCTGGGTGCCGATGCCCAGAAACTTTATCCGCCGCCGCCCGCATTTGGGACAGCTCTCGGGTACCTTAATATTGTAGTT